>NZ_LMVE01000030.1:0-1382 GCF_001432185.1 Cylindrospermopsis sp. CR12
AACCACATCAATTGAACCATTACTGAAAAAAATCCATCCCAATGGAGACTATTGTATAGGACAGGATAGTGGTATATATTGGCGGTTCACAGAACCTCCGGAAAAAGGGGTAGAAGCACCAGACTGGTTCTATGTTCCCGGAGTACCATCCAGGCTAAATGGGCAATTGAGAAGGTCATATGTGCTATGGAAGGAAAAAGTACCTCCCTTCATAGTGATAGAATTTGCGTCTAAAAATGGAAAGGAGGAAAAAGACAGTTCCCCTCCACCAGAAGGGGATGAAATAGATCCAGAAACTGGGAAACTAAAAAAAGCGGGGAAGTTTTGGGTGTATGAACAAGCGGTAAAAGTACCATATTATGCCATATTTAATGGTTTTAAGGGTACACTGGAGGTATATCATTTACAGGGAAAAAGATACAAAGAAATAAAGGCAAACAGGCGAGGACACTATGCCATACAAGAGATGGGCATAGAATTGGGAATACTGTATGACAATCAGAACCCACCC
The DNA here is from genome assembly GCF_001432185.1 of Cylindrospermopsis sp. CR12. Taxonomy (NCBI): domain Bacteria; kingdom Bacillati; phylum Cyanobacteriota; class Cyanophyceae; order Nostocales; family Aphanizomenonaceae; genus Cylindrospermopsis; species Cylindrospermopsis sp. CR12. The sequence goes on from NZ_LMVE01000030.1 coordinate 512, forward strand.
ACACCGTGGTTAAGATGGTGGGATGAAAAAGGGAGCTTGTTATTGACAGGAAATGAGCGTGCGGAACAAGCAGAAGCTATAGCTATTCGGGAACGCTTAGCAAAGGAGCAAGAGCGGGGAGCTAAAGAGCAAGCAGAAGCTATCGCTATTCGGGAACGCTTAGCAAAGGAGCAAGAGCGGGGAGCTAAAGAGCAAGCAGAAGCTATAGCTATTCGGGAACGATTAGCAAAGGAGCAGGCAGAAGCTATTGCTATTCGAGAACGCCAACAAAAAGAAAAACTAGTTGCCTATCTACGTTCCCTTGGTGTTGACCCAGAGAAAATATAAAATAAATTCCCATTCCTGGGTGCGACCTAAAAAGGTCTTTCTGTTACGGTAAGGTTAATTTCTTAACAAAACTATACAATCCGTGACCTAAGCTGTCGTGTACCTAGAACGACTCTCTATCAATTTAATTTATCATGTTTAAATGAGCTATTTGATTTACAGCTCCATTTTGCTATGTCTATAATCTTGTTTTTACCCTGGAAAAATTAGTCTATTTTATGATTTTACCTTGAATATCTTAATTTTATTTATTTGTTCACAATTCCTATAATAGGATATAAATAAAAGCTAACTTAATCAAACTTAAATTACATAGGAGTTAACATAAAATAATCATTACAAGTGAAACTGAACGTCAAAACTAGTAACTTAATAATCGGAAACCCCTACCATATATAGAAAAATCCCTAATTGGCAAAATTATTAAAAATTTTGTAAAAACCTCTTTACAAAACTAAACATTTGTCTTAATATAAATTCATAAGGTAGAAACACCTACCAGAACATACATAAATCCCTGATTAAACCGCAATTATAAAACCAT
>NZ_LMVE01000030.1:1694-1936 GCF_001432185.1 Cylindrospermopsis sp. CR12
TCTACCCCATCGGACAAGGTTCATTCTCTGATGGTATGCCCTTAGGTATCTCTGGAACCTTCAACTTCATGATTGTGTTCCAAGCAGAGCATAACATCCTCATGCACCCCTTCCACATGTTAGGAGTAGCAGGTGTATTCGGTGGTAGCTTGTTCAGCGCTATGCACGGTTCCTTGGTAACATCTTCCTTAGTAAGAGAAACAACCGAAACCGAGTCTCAGAACTATGGTTACAAGTTCGGA
>NZ_LMVE01000031.1:0-22859 GCF_001432185.1 Cylindrospermopsis sp. CR12
ATCCCGCAAATATGCAACGCCGAATATTTGAATCCTGGTTTAGACTATGAGTCTAGAAATATAATAATTTTGTTATCAAATACAATTACATTGCTGTCATTTGTGCTATTTGGAGATAAGTTAATAAAGCTTAAAGCAGAAAATAAAAGTTTTTTAATTATCTGCTCTGTATATTATGCTATATTTGCTTTATTTCTAGGTGTATCTCAAAATTTTTCTGGGAGAACAATTATTTTTGGCAGACCATTTGAAGCAATAATTATCAGTTATTTACCCTATGTATTTAAATCTAATTTAACTGAAAAAACTGTTACTATAGTTATTATTATTTCTATGCTATTAAAAATATATTTTGCCTTTATTACACAAGGATTTTATTTGCCTTATCAAAGTATTCTATAGCTAAATATTAGCAATATAACTATTCAAGAATCAGAAAGCATATTTTTATTTAATCTTTGATTATATTTTAGCGAAACCTATTTATATCAGGTATTTTTTAGTATTAATTTATCAAAGGAAGTTTAGTGCAGCCAAATTTATTTACATCATCAATATTAGAAAGTAATCCATCTGTAAGTATATCTATTCCAACTTACAACGAATCATCTAATATAGAACGAGTAATCAAAGGTTTCTTAGCAACAGAATATCAGAATTTAATTGAAGTTATAATCGCTGATGGTGGGAGTAATGACAACACTCAAGAGATAGTAAAAAGATTATCTACACAAGATTCCCGAATTAAACTCATACATAACCCTTTAAAGGTTCAATCTGCTGGACTAAATCTCATATTACAGGAATGCAGGGGTGATATTTTCCTTAGAGTCGATGCTCATTCAGACTACGCACCTGACTATATAGAAAGATGTGTAGAAGCATTACTAGAATCCAAAGCTCTAAATGTGGGTGGAGCGCAACGTTTTGTCGCTAAAACACCTTTTCAAGCGGGAATAGCTCTAAGTTCCAAGAGTATTTTAGGCAGTGGAGGAGCAAAATATAGAGACCCAAATTATAACGGTTATGCAGAAACTGTTTATTTAGGATGTTTTTGGAAGAAGGCTTTGACAGAAGTATCAGGTTATTCCACAGAAGCAACTACTAATGAAGATGCGGAACTCAACCAAAAACTACTTAAAAAAGACCAAAATGCAATCTACATCAGTTCCAAAATCCGTGTTTGGTACTATCCCCGAAAAACATTCAAGTCTCTCTATATTCAATATTTTAAATACGGTCGAGGTCGTTATTTAACCAGTATTAAACACTCTATTAAGTCCCAAATAAGAGGCATAGTACCATTTTTGGTAATATCATCAATAACTTTATTGTTGTTAATTGATTTACTGTTTCCTCGACTGGGGCTACCTATGGTAATATTAGTTATCTTAGGGCTATTGTTCCCATTTTTAGAAAGTTTGCGAGTCACATTAAAATCAAGAACTAGTTTCGATTCAGAAATTTGGCGAGGTGATAAAGGTAAAATACCATCTTTTTTAAGTCGCTGGTTTTTCTGTGGAATAGTCTTATTAACAATGCCAATTGCTCATTCTTTAGGTTATGCTTATCAGCTAATAAAACATAAAATTCTTGGTTTAAATGGCTGGTTATAAATTCTAAAATAGAGATTAACTATTCAAGAACATAAACCAGAGATATCAGAAATGTTGAATGTCGTTACAAAACTTTACATAGTTAGATATAGTACTCCTATCAAAGGTGAAAATGTCAACATCTCATAATATCTTCCATCCAATGAACATAACTGATTTGTTGACACATACAAGCTTGAAGATAGCGGAACTTATCTAACATTTTTTCACCCCATTCATTGGGAACGGATACAAGTTGTAAAATTAGATAAGCGATGAGACTGGCATAAATTTGTATGCCAATGCCATTAACGTTTTTCGTAATTAATTTATCCAATTTTAGGTGCATTTTTAAAAACTTCCATAACAGTTCAACTCCCCACCGTAAACGATAAATATCTCTGATTTCATCATCTGTAACTGCTGCTTCTCCATCTGCAGGTAAATTCGTGACTAAGCGAAATTCTGTTTTCGTTTCTAAATCACAAAAGTTAACTACCCTGTAAGCAGAAGCATCACTCGCCGAACCAATTTTTACTAATCCAGTTTCTACTTCAAATTCTAGTTTACAATTATTCTTAATTTGTACCACAAAGTATTTGTCTTTTTGTACTAACTCCCGTATAAAATTTAGTCCTGCAAAACCTCTATCCATTACCCCAACTGCATCTTGAGGTAAATTAGACATCATTGATGAGCCAAATTTGTAATCATGATTATGTCCAAAATTTATCAAATTATCTTCTGGACTTCCCGTAGAAAGATTCAGGGAGCTAAACAATTTTACTTGATGATAACCTAAAACCCATAACAACTTACTTGTTAAAGTAATTATTGTTGAATCGATTGGACAAATTGCGTATTTATCCACAAGTGTTGAATCCTGCAATAAAACTTTACAATCTTTGCGTTTTACCCAGGTAAAATCCATTGTCTATTGAGAATAGAGTCATTAATTGATCAAATTTGGTATCACCAATACCAATGCACAACTTGGACACAATCCTCAAAATCTTAACATTCAACACTTCTGGTATTTATCATGTAGCTTTTTATAAGCTTTTTTTTGTACCAATTTATTCAATTGATGATAAATATTTTGGAATATCTCTTGATTCCTGTGTTTGTTAGCTTTGGAAAATGTCGAAATTCTTACATCAATACCTGTATGGTTTAATCTTGTAAATAAGTCCCGCATACTTGTTAAACTATTATCCAAGGCATAAGCCAACCAACACTCAACATAAAGACGGCTGTTCAAAACTGGATAATCATTTTTTGGTAACGGTCTGAGGATGTCCTTGACAATCTTGGGGAATGAATTTATGATCATTATCAAATCAATATTTTGATATGGGTTGCCCAAATTTTAATATATTTTGGGCAATTTTTATCACAACTTTCTTAACATTCAACACTTCTGGACTTAAACCAATAACCTGATCAATAAACAGTTCATAAAGCTGAGAATAAGAACTTGTTGGCATCCGTACATTGTCCGACCTTAAATGTTTGCTGATTTTAAAAGTATAGTTGAGATATGATTTACTTGTCAACAGCATCAGATTTTTTGCATAAGTCTAGAGAATATGGCGATTAATTTACATTTCTTTACCGGTTATGCATTGAGTATTTTTGAAGCGAATGCGCTATCACGCTCTATCAGGCCAAAAGTCAGGACTCATGACCTAAATGGACACACTTGAGGAAATTGTTCATCTGGTAAATCAGTTTCGGCGATCGCTAAATCCCTAGCTTCCGACCAGCTTTCATTTAACGCTTCCTGTAAACGGGATTTTAGACCAGGATTTCGCCTCAACAATTTAGCAATAAGTGGGTCAGTGGAATTAAATATAAGATTAACGTAGGTTGGGTTTCGTTCCTCAACCCAACCTACAAATAATTGTGCCTCCCTACTTAATTACCTTAATATTTACCCTTACATTTCAAGTATAAGTGCGGAGAAAAATGTCCGGTTATGGATTTAGGGATATGATAGCATGAGTTTGGGTCTCTTATATGAGGTTAATTAACTATGGAATCAGAATACCGACAACGTCGTGAACAGGTAATGGCAAAAATCAGTGGGGGGACCGCAATATTCCGCAGCGCTCCCACAGCTGTCATGCACAATGATGTGGAATATGTTTATAGACAAGATAGTGATTTCTATTATTTAACTGGTTTCAATGAACCGGAAGCAGTAGCAGTTTTGGCACCTCACCATGGGGAACACCGCTTTATCTTATTTGTACAACCTAAGGACAGGGAAAAGGAGGTGTGGAGTGGTTATCGTTGTGGGGTGGAGGGTGCTAAGGAAATTTATGGCGCGGATATGGCCTACCCTATTACTGAATTGGATGACAAGCTACCACAATATTTACAAAAAGCTGAACGGATATATTATCACCTGGGTAGGGATAGCCATTTTAATGATAGGATAATCAGACATTACCAAAATTTACTTGTTACTCGTCCTAGAAGGGGTACTGGACCAATCGCTATTGAAGATACGGGTCCTATTCTACATGGTTTAAGATTACATAAAAGCAATTTTGAAGTAGATCTAATGCGCCAGGCGGCGGATATTGCTGTATTAGCACATAACCACGCGATGAGTATTGCTAGACCTGGCAGTTATGAATATGAAATCCAAGCGGAAATAGAGCACATTTTCCGCTTGCAGGGTGGTATGGGTCCTGCTTATCCTTCTATTGTCGCAGCTGGTAAAAATGCTTGTGTTCTACACTATATAGAAAACAATTACCAAATGCAAGAACAGGAATTGTTACTAATTGATGCTGGTTGTGCCTATAGATATTACAATTCGGATATTACTAGAACCTTTCCTGTAAATGGTAAGTTTACACCAGAACAAAAGGCTTTATATGAAATAGTATTGGAAGCACAAAAACAGGCAATTCAAGAAGTCAAACCAGGCAATGGATTTGATGCACCTCATAACAAAGCAGTGCAGGTTCTTACAGAAGGTTTAATAGAGGTGGGTTTACTTAAAGGAGAGGTTAATCAGCTCATACAGGAAGGAAAATATAAACAATTCTATATGCACCGTACTAGCCACTGGTTAGGATTAGATGTGCATGATGTTGGTGTTTATCAACATGGGGAAGTTCCACAAGTTTTACAACCAGGACAGGTGTTAACCATAGAACCAGGTCTTTATATTGTACCACATACCCCACCCGCTGAAGACCAACCCCCTATTGATGACCGTTGGGTAGGAATTGGTATTAGGATAGAAGATGATGTGTTGGTTACCCCCCAGGGAAATGAGGTCTTAACTGCGGGAGTTCCTAAGGAAATTGCCGATCTAGAACGAACCTGAGCGCTAAATTAGTAACGGTCAACTATCTGCTATGATTGACCTGGCTTTACTAATTTTTGCGGGAGCTGAAAATGGGCAAGAAATATGATGTTTATGGTGTGGGTAACGCTCTGGTAGATATAGAATATGAGGTATCTACCGATTTATTGGAAAAGTTACACATTGATAAGAGTGTAATGACACTCTTAGATGAAGAAACTCAACATCATATTTTGGAAAATCTCCAACACCTGGATCATCATAAAAGTTGTGGGGGTTCAGCAGCAAATACGATGGTAGCTATTGGACAACTGGGAGGTAATCCTTTTTATTCCTGTAAGGTGGCTAAGGATGAGTTTGGTAAGTTCTACATTCAAGATCTACTTGATTCCCACGTGCAAACTAATCTCCAAAATGCTGATTTACAGTCAGGAGTTACAGGTAAATGTTTAGTCCTGGTTACCCCCGATGCTGACCGCACTCTCAACACGTTTCTGGGAATCAGTGCGGAGTTTTCTACCCAGGAATTGGTTCCAGAAGCAATTACAGCTGCTGAATATTTATATATCGAGGGTTATTTAGTTACTTCCCCCACCGCTAAAGCAGCAGCTATTCAAGCTAGAGATATTGCTATAGCTGCTGGTGTGAAAACTACCATGTCTTTATCGGACTATAATATGGTACGGTTCTTTGGGGATGGTCTAGTAGATATGATTGGACCTGGTCTGGATTTTATTTTTGCTAATGAAACTGAAGCTCTGGGTTTGGCACAAACTACGGATTTTCAGGTGGCTATAGATAAAATGAAGCTCCTTAGTCGGGGGTTTGCTATTACTCGCGGATCTCAGGGTTCTATAGTATTTGATGGCGAACAGTTAATTGAAATCCCTGCACCCCCAGTTCATGCTGTGGACACTGTTGGTGCAGGAGATATGTATGCGGGGGCTTTTCTTTATGGTATTACCCACGGAATGAGTTATCCCCTAGCAGGAAAGTTGGCATCCACCGCAGCTTCTCAAATCGTCACGGTCTACGGTCCTAGATTGCAAACTCCTCAACTGCTGCAATTGCTCCAAGGTTTCTCCACTGCTGTTTAACCACCAGCAACTGCAGGAACAATACTTATCTCGTCTCCATCTTGAAGAACTGTTTCTGTACCGCGTAAAAAACGAATGTCCTCGCTGTTTACATACAAGTTTAAAAACCTGCGAGGAGTTCCTGTCTCATCACGCAATCTACCCTTAATCCCGGGAAAGGTTTTTTCTAGGGTGTCTAATAATTCGTTTACACTGCTACCGCTACATTCTACCACCGCTTGGTTATTGGTCTCTTTTTGTAGCATTGTGGGAACTAAAACTCTTATGGCCATAGTTAATTTTTGGTTGCTTAGTTGGTTCGTTAATAAATTTAATTAGTTTTTAGTTGGTTAGTTGCATTAATTAGGCATTAATCCAAAAACCAACACGTCATTCCGATTTGATAGAAAATCCAATTAAACAAGTACTTGTTGCCATTCCAGACGATCTAGAGTGCGAGACCTCTCTAATGCCCGCTCGAAACTGTCTAGTTTAGCTTCAATCGTCAGCGGTTCACCTACGTAACCCTGTAATGCTTCCTGGGTTTTCAAACCATTACCAGTGATATATACCACTGTGGTTTCATCTGGATCTATTTTACCAGCTTCCACTAATTTTTTCAACACCGCAATGGTGGTACCACCCGCTGTTTCTGTGAAGATACCTTCGGTTTCTGCTAGTAGTTTAATTCCTTCGATAATTTCGTTATCATTGACTGACTCTATATTACCACCTGTTTTTTGAGCTATTTCTACTGCATAAACCCCATCCGCAGGATTGCCAATGGCAATGGATTTGGCAATTGTATTCGGTTTTACTGGCTGGATAAAGTCCCTACCTGCTTTAAATGCTGTGGCAATTGGTGAGCAACCTTCCGCTTGCGCACCACTAAAGCGAACTTTCTTACCTTCTACTAAGCCAACTTCTGTAAATTCTTGGAAGCCTTTATAAATCTTGGTGAATAGGGATCCAGAAGCTAGGGGCGCTACTATATGATCCGGTAATTGCCAACCCAGTTGCTCCGCAACCTCAAACCCAAGGGTTTTAGACCCTTCGGAATAATAAGGACGCAAGTTAATATTCACAAACCCCCAACCATGGGTATTAGCTACTTCTGAACACAGGCGGTTCACTTGATCGTAGTTCCCTTTCACAGCCATTAATGTGGGACTATAAATTAAACTCCCTAATACTTTACCAGCTTCTAAATCAGCAGGAATAAATACACAACAGTCTAAACCAGCATGAGCCGCGATCGCTGCTGTGGAATTGGCTAGGTTCCCTGTACTAGCACAGGAAACGGTTGTAAAACCTAGCTCCCTAGCTCTGCTCAAAGCCACGGATACCACCCGATCTTTAAAGCTCAGGGTGGGCATATTCACTGCATCATTTTTAATATAAAGTTTATTTAAACCCAGGCGTCGCGCTAAACGGTGAGAACGTACCAGGGGGGTCATCCCTGTCCCCACATCTATATAGTTCTCTGTGGCTACGGGTAAAAACTGACGATACCTCCAAATGGAGTTGGGACCAGCTTCAATAGTCGCTCGACTTACAGACTGACGCAAAACACTATAGTCGTATTTCACTTCTAGCGGACCAAAACAAAGCTCACAAACATGTGTGGCCTGCAGTTCATATTCCGCTCCACATTCCTTACACTTGAGAGCTTTTAATATGCTAGGATTGGCTGTGTTTAGATTTGCGATCGCCTGAGTCATAACTACTTTTCCCCGTATATCCGTTGACTATGAAAAAAATACTAACATGACTCAAATTACTCGTCAAACATACCCGACTAAAAGAGTCGGATATGCTAACCACCATTGACGGGGGGGATGAGCACGACTTCATCTCCATGGTTGAGGATGGTGTCCGGATCTACAAACATCAGGTTAATGCCAAATCTGGTAATATCACGCCATTGACTCAATTTGGGATGTTCCCAGATCATGCGATCGCAAATAGATTTAACGGGTGTATGTGGAGGAAATTCCCACTCCAGTTCTGTCACTCCGTAGGCTTCTTGGTAGGCGGCAAATAGCTTAATTTTGACCAGAACTAAATTTGAGGACATAGGTATATAAATATATATTTAATCTCCACCAGCTTCTCCCCACTCACGAATAGCGGGAAAAACAGAAGAATAATCATCTTCTGGATAAGACATTTTCATAGCTGACTGCAAGATATATTTTACGCCCTCAATGCTGCTGAGATTCAAACCTAGGGATTTAGCCTCGCTAATAAACAGATCTATTTCTTTGATTAACTGTTTAGTAGGTAAATTAGCCTGAGTATAATTACCATGTAACATGCGACTCAGATTTTGATCGAAAGTGGGTGCATAGAGTTTACTCTCCCGCAGGACACGCATAAATAATTCCGTGTCTATATTCTGTAACTGAACAAATGCTAAACTGAGAGCGAAACTAGTGGTCAGGGAAGCAATGAGCTGATTGAGTGCGAGGGTGAGGGAAGATGCGGATCCCACCTCCCCCACATAAACAGGATTAGGTCCAAAATGAGACAATAAATTAACGTGGCGTTCATATTGTTCCCTTTCACCACCCACCATAACAATCAGCTGACCTGTTTCAGCTTCGGGAATGCTACCCAGCACGGGTGCTTCTATGTACTCACCACCTGCTGCAACTACAGCATTACGGATTTCTTGACTTTCTATGGGAGCAATGGTGCCCATTTGGATTACACTGCGTCCTGACAAGGCGTGCCAAGAGGTATCCGTAAGCAGTAGATGATAAATAGCAGCGGCGTTAGAGAGCATAAGAATAATACAGTCAGCAGCACGAATGGCTTGACGGGGTTTGACGGCAATTTCTGCACCTGCTGCTTGAAGAGGTGTTAATTTTTCTGGGGTGCGATTATAAGCAATTAGTTCAATATTAGCTGCTAATAACCGTTGAGCCATTGGTAGTCCCATCAATCCGGTTCCCAGAAATGCCACCTTCATGTTTTGTGTTCCTTTGCTAAATTCTAAGGCGTAGTTACTGTTTGTTGACTGTTGATTTTTAGATATCAAACTCCAAGAAATTAGCCTCCAGCTGCAAAAGTTGCCATAATTACAACTGAAAGCAAAAGTCCGGGGGTAAGTAGGGTGACTAAAACAATCAAATCATGGGTACTCATAGTTATTTACCAAGGTTTAGATTATAGGTAGATTATAGCTACAGCAATTAACACTGCTATGTTAACCATTAACCTGTCAAAAAACCACTGGTGTGATAAATCCCTGGAGGGGTAACTGACTTTGGGTGGTTGTGAGTCCTTTGCTCTGTACTAAAACCCCAAAATTGCCTAATCCTTCTGGGGAAATTAGTTGATGTAGAGCTTCCCGACGTTTTAGCAGTTGTGATAGGGGGTGTTGTTGATAGGAGAGGGCGGATATTCTATCACCTAAACCCAAAGCCATCAAAAATAATCCTTGTTGTGTCCAACCCACGGGATTTAACCCACACCGTTTACCCCAGTTTTCTAAAGCTGTGAAATCTATATAGGTGGTAATGTCTTGTTCTCCCACTTTGATATAGGGGTTATGGTGGTAACGGTGTTGGTAGTAGCACTGTAATGTCCCTTGAGATCTTCGAGGATGATAATATCGAGTTGCAGGGTAGCCATAATCTATTGTTAGCACATAGCCGCGCTGTAAGCAGTTAGCCACTATACTTAACCAGTCTAAAGAAGCTAGGTTGATTTCACTGCGATAATTTTCTGGATAAGCATTTTGACTGATGTCAATTTCCACCAACTGTAGATATTCTGCTAACTTGGGTGTGGATGGTTCCCCTACTACCTCCATAAATTCTATGGGGTTGCTTGCTCTATAGGTCACATAAATTTCTTGTAATTTGCCTTTTTCTAAAATGAACTCATGAACGGGGAAAGCATCCACTAGTTCATTGGAAAAAAAACAACCTACCATCGAACCAGGTAGAATTTCTGGTAGATCTAACCATTGGACGGAAAATCCCTCCAATCTTTGTTGTTGTTCCCATTTTAATTTGGGGGATTTTTCAATAATAATATATTCTATAATTTCCCAAAAGTCTGGATGGTGATTTTTTAAAAACTTGAGAATCTGGAATGCCAAAACACCTGTTCCTCCACCCATTTCTACTAGGTGAAAAGGTCTAGGTTGATCTAAATTCTCCCACATTTGCAAAAACTGTTTGGCAAGTAATTCACCAAAATCATCACCTAAACTGGGGGAGGTGAAAAAATCACCACCTGCAAAACCAATTTGCCCTGAATGGCTAGAATAATACCCATATTCACTATGATATAAAACCAAATCCATATACTCTGCAAAAGTAATACGTCTCTGGTCGCTAGTGTCAATATAATCGGCAATAATTTGATATAAGGGGTTGGCTGCTGTTCGACAATTTCTGGACATAGCTAGACATTCCTTTCTGTCTGGGTACTTTTTCAGGCATAACTGTAACCGTTTTTGCGATGAATAGGCTTGTTTAATTTGGTCGGTTTGACCATTCCTTAGCAATGTGTTCCTCGACAATCAAAAACAGGCTTGTCATGGCGTTAATTTCCCCATTTCCCCAATCCAAAAACTATCTGTCAACCGAACCCATAATCACGTCAATACTACCGAGAATAACCACAATATCCGCTACCTTAACACCGCGTAATAAACCGGGCAGAATTTGCAGATTGTTGAAGTCAGCAGGACGAATTTTCCAACGCCAGGGGAAGACATTATTATCACCCACTAAATAAATGCCTAGTTCTCCCTTACCACTTTCCACACGGGAGTAAATCTCCCCAGCAGGAATTTTAAAGGTAGGAGCAACTTTTTTGGCCACATATTGATAATCAAAGCTATCCCATTCGGATTTAGGTCCAGCCATCATGCGTTTCGCTTCTAAATTCTCATAAGGACCACCTGGCAATCCTTTTAGAGCTTGCTTGATGATTTTTACGGATTCGCGCATTTCTCGCATTCTTACCATATATCGAGCAAGACAGTCACCTGCGGTTTCCCACTGTACTTCCCAGTCGAAATCGTCATAACACTCATAATGATCCACTTTCCGCAGATCCCACTTCACTCCCGAACCCCTTAACATTGGACCTGAAAGACTCCAGTTAATGGCTTCTTCCCGGGTAATTGTCCCAATTCCCTCAATCCGACGACGGAAGATAGGATTGTTGGTAACTAACCTTTCGTATTCATCTACTTTAGGAAGGAAATAGTCACAAAATTCTTCACATTTATCTACCCAACCATAAGGTAAATCCACTGCTACCCCACCAACCCGGAAATAGTTGTTGTTGACCATGCGATAACCTGTCGCTGCTTCCCATAGGTCATAAATCATTTCCCTTTCCCGGAATTGATAAAAGAAGGGCGTTTGGGCACCTACGTCCGCCAAGAAAGGTCCAAACCATAATAGGTGGTTGGCAATACGATTTAACTCTAGCATAATTACACGAATGTAACTAGCTCGTTTGGGAACTTTAATACCTGCTAGTTTTTCTGGTGCATTGACTGTTACCGCTTCGTTGAACATCCCCGCAGCATAGTCCCAACGACTAACATAGGGAACATACATAATAGTTGAGCGGTTCTCGGCAATTTTCTCCATCCCCCGGTGTAAATAACCAATGACGGGTTCGCAGTCCACTACATCCTCTCCGTCTAGGGTGACTATTAATCTCAACACCCCGTGCATTGAGGGGTGATGAGGACCCATATTTAGCACCATCGGTTCCGTGCGGGTTTCTATTCTACTCATGGATTTTCTCCCATTTTTAACAGTTTGTATTGAACCGCTGCTAATTTCAGATGCTATTGATCGCATCTGCCCAATTTTAGTTTGTCAGGACAGCAGGATTGCAGTTGTACTTTTTGGACTTGATGTTTTTGCTTCTCTCATTTTGCCACTCTCGGAGGATTTTAGGCCTAGGTTTAAATCTATTAAATCTATTTAAATACCTAAATTGGGAGTTGGGCCCAATCTAAAAATCCTGGTTACGAACCTCTAAGGCATATTTTTCTACAGCCTTGGTAATCTCTTGCCGTAAATCTGTATAAACTTTGGCAAATGGTGGTTGTTTCTCAGAAAGCCCTAAAACATCTGAAGTAACTAATATCTGACCATTACATTCTTGCCCCGCTCCAATTCCAATAGTAGGAATACTCAATTCTTTTGTGATTTTAACCGCTAATTGACTGGGGATATGCTCTAAAACCAGGGCAAACACACCCGCCTGTTCTAGGGCGATCGCCTGATGAAAAATTAGGTCGGCGGTCTGGGGGGTTTTGCCTTGTTGTTTGAGACCCAATTGATGTATGGATTGTGGGGTTAAACCCAAATGACCTAGCACGGGAATACCTGCTTGTACTAATCTGGATATGATATCAATCATGGCGGGATAACCCCCTTCTAATTTTACTCCCTGGGCTCCTGTTTCTTTCAATACCCTCCCCGCTGACTGCATGGCTTGGGCTATACTTTCTTGGTAGGTTAAAAAGGGTAGGTCTACTACTAACAAAGCTCGTTTAATTCCGCGCTTTACGGCTTTGGCATGATGGATAATCTCTTCTAAGGTCACAGGCAAGGTGGTTTCATAACCCAGAATAACTGACAGAGAATCCCCCACCAGAATTAAATCCACCCCAGCAGCATCTAACAGTTGTGCGATCGCATAGTCCCAAGCGGTCAAAGCAACAATAGATCTTCCTTGTTGTTTCCACTGTTTTAATTGCTGGGTGTTAATTGGCATAATTGTTTCAAAGTAGGTAGATGGTAAAAAAGAAAGAAAAGTTAAAAATTTCTTCTCATAAGAAATTTAAATCTATCAATTCCAAAGATTGAAAGAATAAGTGATCCAATTGTTGATATATTGTGGAACAGGTTACCAAAAGTGCTGGTTAGCCAACCCCAACTAGGAGGGTATTATACTCTAATATTCCACAACAGTTAGGTTATTGGTTAGGTTCTCGTGGTACCCGTGGCGCAACTTGAGGAAAATTCATCAAATTCCCCAAAGAGCAAAACTCCTCTTGTTGAGGATTGTCCAAAATTCCGTCCTGTGCAATTTTTGTCCCCCGGTTCTCTTGATCCAACCAGTAGCAGCTGAAATTTCCACATTCTACGAGTTTAGGGGAGTAGTGGGAGACTAACGTAGTAAAGTCCCCAAACAGTGCCTTGTGGCCATAAAAACTGACTGTTATATAAGTTTTTCTTATACAGTTGATGAGAAAAGGATCAAAGGAGAGAGTGATAGGAAGTGGCACATAACGTGATTTGATATTAGAAAGAGTGACTTCTTGGAAGAAAAATATGTCTTACGCGCAAACGAAGACTCAGAGCAAATCTGGGTATCAAGCTGGGGTTAAAGATTACAGACTAACATACTACACGCCCGATTACACACCAAAGGATACAGACCTTTTGGCTGCATTCCGGATGACACCCCAACCTGGAGTTCCCCCCGAAGAAGCAGGTGCAGCAGTAGCAGCTGAATCTTCTACAGGTACTTGGACAACAGTTTGGACAGATCTATTGACTGACCTAGATCGTTACAAAGGACGTTGTTACGACATCGAACCAGTAGCAGGTGAAGACAATCAATATATCGCTTATGTAGCGTACCCCCTGGATCTATTTGAAGAAGGTTCCGTAACTAACATGTTTACCTCTATTGTAGGTAACGTGTTTGGATTTAAGGCCCTACGCGCCCTGCGTTTAGAAGATTTACGTATTCCCGTAGCTTACCTCAAGACTTTCCAAGGACCTCCCCACGGTATTCAGGTTGAGCGCGACAAGTTGAATAAATATGGTCGTCCTTTATTAGGTTGTACCATTAAACCCAAATTGGGTCTCTCCGCTAAAAACTACGGACGTGCAGTATATGAGTGCTTGCGCGGTGGTCTGGATTTCACCAAAGATGATGAAAACATCAACTCCGCTCCTTTCCAAAGATGGCGCGATCGCTTCTTATTTGTAGCGGAAGCTATTAAGAAGTCTCAAGCAGAAACAGGTGAAATCAAAGGTCACTACCTAAACGTTACAGCTCCTACCTGTGAAGAGATGCTCAAGCGTGCCGAGTTCGCCAAAGAACTAGAGATGCCCATCATCATGCACGACTACTTGACTGCAGGATTCACAGCTAACACAACCCTAGCTCGTTGGTGTCGTGATAACGGATTGTTATTACACATTCACCGTGCTATGCACGCCGTAATTGACCGTCAAAAGAACCATGGGATTCACTTCCGGGTACTAGCTAAAGCCCTGCGTATGTCTGGTGGAGACCATATTCACACCGGTACCGTAGTAGGTAAATTAGAAGGCGATCGCGCGATCACCATGGGTTTCGTAGATTTATTACGTGAAAATTACGTAGAACAAGACAAATCTCGTGGTATTTACTTTACCCAAGACTGGGCTTCCATGCCTGGGGTAATGGCGGTAGCTTCCGGTGGTATTCACGTATGGCACATGCCAGCTCTAGTAGAGATCTTCGGAGATGATTCCGTACTACAATTTGGTGGTGGTACATTAGGTCACCCTTGGGGTAATGCACCTGGAGCCACAGCTAACCGTGTAGCCTTAGAAGCGTGTGTTCAAGCGCGTAACGAAGGTCGTAACTTAGCCCGTGAAGGTAACGACATTATTCGGGAAGCTGCCAAGTGGTCACCTGAATTAGCAGCTGCTTGCGAACTGTGGAAAGAAATCAAATTTGAATTTGAGACAGTTGATACCGTCTGATCTAGTGCAAAAGTGCAAGGATGAAGCAATCATAACCTCATCCTAAAAATTGCATTATTCCTTTTATCGAGGGGACGGTTCAAATATGAATTTGCGGGAAATTGCCAAAGAGACTGCCAAAACTCTCCAGAGCTACCTAACATACCAGGCGTTGAGGATAGTATTAGTGCAGTTGAGCGAAACTAATCCACCCTTGGCGGTTTGGCTACATAACTTTTCTGCAGGAAAGGTTCAAGATGGAGAGAGATACATCGAAGAGCTGTTTCGAGAGAAGTCGGATTTAGCCTTGCGGATTATGACAGTGCGGGAATACATTGCGGCAGAAATCACAGAATTTTTGCCAGAGATGGTACGGACTAACATACAGCAAGCCAACATGGAGCAGCGTCGTCAACATCTTGAGCGAATAACCCAACTAAGCGTATTTGAACCTCACCCAGATAACAATTTAGATAACCCAGCTGGTTAGAAGAATTCTCCATAAAACCAGCACAATCAGTAGTAAACTATAGCCACAGAGCGTTTAGCTATGCAAACCTTACCAAAAGAGCGTCGTTACGAAACCCTATCCTATCTTCCTCCCCTGTCGGACGCGCAAATTGAGAAACAAGTGCAATACATTTTGAGCCAAGGGTATATTCCTGCGGTGGAGTTCAATGAGACTTCTGAACCTACAGAGTTTTTCTGGACATTGTGGAAGCTACCCCTGTTCAACGCCAAAACCACCCGTGAGGTGTTAGGGGAAGTACAGTCTTGTCGTTCTCAATACAGCAACTGCTACATTCGGGTTGTGGGTTTTGATAACATCAAACAGTGTCAAGTATTGAGCTTTATTGTTCATAAGCCTACCAGATACTAATATGTAGGGGAGTTAGGGGATTTAATTCTCTATCTCATCACGCCAACCCCCCTTACCAAGGGGGGTGTCAGTACTTACTTGATGTTAAGCTAGTTATAAATTAATTGTATAAATTAATTCCATGGAATTTGCCAAGTAAATTATCAAGTATGGATAACAACCTAATTATCATTTATCTTTCAGTATTTGTTGGGTTACTTTTGTTTGCGGCCATTAGTGTTTTTCGTCAGGTTCTCAAAACCCGCAAAACTGAAAACTCCCTTGCACGCTTAAACAATAAATTGACGAAGGAAAAGGGTTCCGCCCAGGAATATTACGAACTAGCAAGTATTTATTCCGAGAAAAAGGTTTTTAGTCAGGCTATTACCCTTTACCAAAAGGCTATTAAAGCAGCTGAAGAAGAGGAAGAAAAGGATATTGCTCCTGTATATAATGCCCTAGGTTATGTTTACTTCTGTCAAGACCAATATGATTTAGCTATTAGACAATATAAAGAAGCAATCAAGTTAAAACCAGACTATGTTACTGCTTTGAATAATCTTGCCCACGCCTACGAGAAGAAAAAGCTCCCCTCGCAAGCTTTACAAACTTACCAAGAAGCAGTTAAATTCAACCCGAGTAATTCTATTGCCAAAAGACGTATTCAGTCTTTGAAAAGACTGGTCTCTAACTGACTCCGACTAAAGCGATACCTGTCAAGAGGTTTAATAGAGACTCTTCAACCAACCTTGCGCCATGTAATCAGCTATTAAGTCATTCACTCTTGTTCTTAGGTCATCATACTGCAATCCTTTGGGCATCACTATTGATAATGGCTCTACTGACAGTCTGTCCAGTAGTATTTTGTATTGGCTATATTGTGGTTCTATCCAACCTTGGAATACAGTAGAGTCTGCTGCACAAGCGTCTACTTGACCATTATCTAATAGTTTTTTGGCTTCTAGGTAAGAATTCACGCCCACCAACTCCCCTTGGGGAATAGCATATTTAACATGGGGAATAGTGCTGGAATAGTTGAGTACGCAAATCCGACGCTTATTGAGGTCTGATAGTTTTTGAATAGCAGGGTTTTTTGTCACTATAGCTGTGCCATCATAGTAATAAGGTATACTCAAGCTAACTATGCGGGAACGAGATGGAGTAGCAGTGACTCTTGCTATGGCTAAATCCACCTTATGGTTGAATACTGCTGGTAAACGTTCAACATTAGTTACCGGTTGGAATTTAACTTGCAATTTAACCCTGGAACTTGGGGAATCACCCAACAAGTCCCTAGCCAAACGTTTGGCCAAATCAATTTCCAGACCCTGTAAATTGCCCTGTTTATCCCTAAATGCTAGGGGAGGAGTGTTATCCTTCACCGCAATGGTTATGTACCCCCTTTCTTGAATTTCCTGCATGGTTGCTGCCAAGCTGGTATTTATTATGCCAGGTAAGGGTAAAAGCACGCAGGAAAAAAGTAAGATAGTTAGGGGGAGGAAACTTAACAAAAAAAGGAAAAATTTCATTGGTTGGGTGCATGGTTTGGTGCACGAAGAGAAATTCCTCGCGCACTTAACTAACTAATTACCTTTTACAGAACTCGCTAATTCAGCTACCTTAGCAAAAGTAGTAGGATCTAACACTGCCAATTGTGCTAACATTTTCCGGTTCAACTCCACATTAGCTTTTTTCAAGTTGCCAATTAACTGACTGTAGCTTAAACCTTGTTGTCTAGAAGCAGCGTTAATTCTTGTAATCCACAAACGACGAAAATCACGCTTTTTCTTTTTTCTATCTCTATAGGCACTTCTGAGTGCCTTCATTACCTGTTGATTAGCAGTTCTAAATAGGGTAGAATGGGATCCACGAAAACCCTTGGCTAATTTAAGGATTTTGTTGCGACGGTTACGAGCAACATTACCGCGTTTTACACGAGTCATTTTTACTTTACCTGGATGATTTCAACAATTTCAACAACTTTAACTATTTCAACTATGGACTAGCTATTAACTAAATAGCTAACTAATTCCAAAGTTGACAAGACTTATAGATAGGGCAACATTAAGCGCACATTATCTTCATCCCTTTCGTCAACAACTGCCATTTTTGACAGACTACGCTTCTTGCCAGATGTTTTATGTTCTAACAAATGGTTTTTGAAGGCTTTGCGACGCACAATTTTACCGCTACCAGTAACGCGGAATCTTTTTGCTGCAGCTTTTCGGGTCTTGAGTTTAGGCATGGTGGCTAATAATTGACACAATCCCTTATTATATATCATGGAAGCTAAAATGGGAGAATTAAAAATTAGGGAGGATATATATATAATGTTTGATTATACTAAGGCAAAGGAATTCTATCTGGATAAACAAAGGTCACTTCAAGATGAGCGTCACCTTCTTTGGCAAAAGGCTAAACTGGACTCGGAAAGAATTGTCGCCATGATTATTCAGGACTACGCGCCAAAACAAATTATTCAGTGGGGGTCAGTTTTAGCGCCAGAACATTTCTCCTCTGTCTCTGATATTGATTTGGCAGTGTTGGGTATTGAACCTTTGGTTTTTCTTCGCTTGTTTGCAGATGCAGAAGCTATGACTAACTTTTCTTTAGATTTGATTCGTTGGGAAGACATTCATCCTGCTTTTCAACAAATCCTATTGCTTAAGGGTAAGGTCATTTATGCATCATGATAGTTTACCAGTTCTAATTGCAGAAATTGAAGAAAGTCAAAAGGTATTGACAGATTTGGAAAAATTATATAATACCTATAAACCATTTTTTACCGATGAGAGCAAACGAGATATTCGGGATGCAGTTTTGCTGGCGGATATCTTTTGTAATACTTATACTTGTTTAGAAACTATATTTCTACGCATCTCTAGAGAATTTGAAAACCACCTGGATGATTCCCAATGGCACAAAGAACTCCTGCGCAAAATGCGGATTGAGATTCCCGGAATTCGTCAAGCTCTTTTGTCCCACCACTCCTACCAACTATTGGATGAGTTACGACGATTCCGTCACTTTAAAAGATATTACTACGATTTTAACTATGATTGGTCTCGTTTGGACTATTTAGCCAATATTTATGAAAGGGCAATAGCTCTGGTCTTTAATGAATTAACAAGCTATATAGCTTTTTTACAGAACTTGATTAACATTTAAATCGAATATTAGTAGTGTTGCCATTATTGTTGGGTGGAGAAAACCCAACAGCCAATTTACCAGATATGACCAAATTATGTGGGGTTATATTGTATAACTACATATTGTATTAATCCCTCAACTCATATATATAAATATGAACAATAAGAAAAAATTATATTTATGGGATGGTAAAATAAGTTTTTTTGTGGTCGAAGGGGTAAAAATGTGGTATTATGAGGGTTGATTATAATGGAGTGTGAGCATTTGTAAAAAAAAGTGTATAGATTTCCATTGTCAAAGTATCACGTCCAAGAGACAATAGTCAACCCCTACCATTGAAAAAAAATCGGCGCGTGGGTAAATAGATATCCTCGTCTTCGGTCTCAGTTTCAAGCTCCTCACACATAGCGAAAACTAACTGTGAACCAAATCTTAAAAGTCTCTCTTTGTGAATGTTGAGTATACTGGGGGGAATGTCGATCAATCTCCTGAGGTTTCCTCAGTCAGCTTTACTGAACCAATGCTTAATTTTGCTATATATATACCTGTTAAAATCAGAAAAAATGCTATCCAATTAAGAGGGCTCAATTTTTCTCCAAAAATTACCCAAGCGAATAAAGCTGTTAGCAAAGGTTCAATGAGCATTAAAAGCGTCACAAAACCCGAAGAAAATTGCTTAAGATTATGAATTAGTAATCCCTGTCCTATAATTTGACACAAAACCCCTAGAGAAATAACTGTGAGCCAAGTTTGCCAAGAGGTTGGAAATAATTGGGTTTCAGTAGTTAATGTAATTAAGAAAGTAAAGCATCCACCCAATAAGCAAGTCCGCAGTAATATAGTGGAGGCTGAAAATTTGGAACGAAGATTTTCTCGAACTAGATAATTGAGAGCATAAAAAACAGCAGATAGAAGAGCTAAACAATCACCATAAAGGGAGTTAACTGCTTCTTGAAAATCTCCAAAACTGATGATAGCTACCCCAATGATTGCTAACGTCATTCCCAATACAAACTTATAATCAAAACGTTGACCAAAGAACAGCCATCCACCTAATACAGCAAAGATAGGAGTGAAATTATGGAGTAAATTAGAATTAGCAACGCTGGTTTGAGTTAATGACAAAGCCCAGAGAAAAATAGTAGCCGTTCCTAATACTGATGACAAAAGAAAAATTCCCCAATCTTTCAACTGAATGGATTTATTCGGGTTAGATGAATTATTCATCCCATATTGAGTTCCTTCCCACAGAGCCAAAACAATTGTAGCTATGTAATAACGATTAAAACTAGTTCCTGCTGGTCCAAGTTCGTTTTCGCTCAGTCGAGTAAAAATTGCCCCAAAGGATAAAATAAAAACTCCTAATAATAACCAAACAAAAGCCCATGAAAATGAATAGTTTTTGGTACTATTTAGTGGTAAACCTGGTTGCTCAAGCATAAGTTTTGAAAGATATTTTATTTGTCTGTTGTATAAAACATTATACTCGCTACAGGAAGATAATTAGAGCTTACTGAACCATAACAGTTAAACTTGAACTGGATATGGCGGTTATCCCTAGAATGGTATAAAATAAGCTAGAAGTATAAGCCCCACGCTCCTACATGCTTAATAATTTAGTAACCGTATCTTAATCAGGTGTATACCGCCATATTTGCTTATACTGTCAGGGCTACAAAAACAGCTTTTAATTCCTGGAAAGAATCTTTTTTAGTCTTATATAAACTGAGAGAATTAGCTAGTTTATAATCCTGTTCGAGTGTTGAAAAGTCATGATTGCTCAAAAGCATGGCAATAGCAACATCTCTCATACTTTCTGATACCTTGAGTGTCTCTCCCAGATAAATCTGCCAATAAACTTCCACGTCACTGTCGAGAATTGGCTTCTCAATTTCTGTCACCACACCCTCCTGCTTTGGATGAATCGAGTAAGCACTATACTTCCATTCACTTCTGTTTTTGAGGATGATTTCAGGATCATCTCCCATCTGTAATTGGAGATGTAATTCGTTGAGACGTACTCCTTGATATGTGTAGAACATTTTTGATACAAGGCCGCCAGGAGTGCGTGCTGCTACTTCCATGAGAATTGGTTCTTCACTGCCTTCTTGTAGGAAGAAATCAATGTTGAGTACACCATTTTTGGGATAATCGTGTTCTAAACTTTGCAACGTATCACTGGAGAATTGTCGCAGTTTCTCAAATTTTGGATCTTCCTCTCTAACAACAATATTCCCGATTGCATGACCGTAAATGAAATCATCATTAGGTCGGTAGTGTTTGCAAGCAGCAAAATAACAAGGTAGACCATTTTTCATGACAACACTTGTATTGTATAATTCGCCTCTGATAAATTCATTAAATTCAAATTCATCATCAGAATCTACATTGCTGTTACACCAAGCTTTCAATTCATCAATAGTATGTATTCTTCTAGTTTTTTCGCTTCCCGCACCAATGACAGGCTTGACAAAAATGTCATTACCCAGTTCTTTGATGACAAACTGTAAGTAAGAAATTCCCTCGTGGCGGTATTGGCTCTGATTAAAAATTAGATGCTTTGGTACACGAATGGATGAATTTTTGAGGGCAGATTTGAGGTAACTCTTGTCAGTAAATTGGCGGATCATTGTGGGGCGATCGCCAGCTAAATTTAGAGCTTCACGTAACTGTGCGGCTAACAGTACGGAATACTCATCATTGGAAAGTTAAATCAATGGTTTCTTTAACGATGTGTAATCCTCTTTCAAATCCATCAACCTTGTCCTTGAGTTCATTCATCTTGCGAAAATCAGCGGGTCGATTTTCCAAAATATCTCGGAAATAAAAATAGGAGTCTCTTAAATAAACGCCTGTTTCTTGTGAACCAAACTCTGCGTGTATTTCCTTGAATTTATTGTAAGCGGTCATACACCATTCTTTGGAGCGTTCCAGGGATCTAGGAGTCCCATGACGACCACAAACCGCTGGTGGCCATTCCCACAACGCACCTGCGACAACAGAGGTTAAATCAGGGGCGAAACGGTCTGCAATAATAATCACATTAAAACCAGCTTCTCTCAGACAGATAGCGGTTGTTAGACCGCTTACCCCTGCCCCAATTACTAAAATATTGACATCATTATGTTGGTTTGGCACTATCTTTACCATAATTGACTCTCCGCTCTATAGGATCTACCCAAAGCTACTCAGACCTTTGGTCTTGAATTGTTTCAAACTGCCAACCTCTTACCTTTAGGTATGGGGATTCACCAGACTGGTAGGGTTCAAAATCAAACACTTTTAATTGAACACCAATCTAGTCACAGCCATGTTTCCTAACCTCAATCCGTATGGATTGATGAGTCTTAGGGATGACTTTTGCTCTGTCCGCACGTAGGGGCTTTTTATTTTTTGGGAAGACCAATCCCATTCGAGTTTTATCTAATTTTGGGAAGATTACAACTAGAAATTGTTAATAAATCATAAAGAAAATGGAGTGTGAGCATTTGTAAAAAAAGTGCACAGATTTCGATTGTCGGAGCATCACGTCCAAGGGTCAATAGTCAACCCCTACCATTGAAAAAAATCGGCGCGTGGGTAAATAGATATCCTCGCTTGAAATTAATAGGACTTCCGGTGTAATTACCAAAGATGGGAAAAATCCTGCGGTGCTATAATAGGAGATAGATAGCGATCGCTCTTTCGCGAAGGGGAATATCAAATATCAGTAGGGTTGAGATAAGTTTTTCTGTGGTCGAAGGGATAAAAATGTGGTATTATGAAGGTTGATTATAATGGAGTGTAAGCATTTATAAAAAAAGTGCATAGATTTCCATTGTCAGAGTATCATCCCCAAGAGACAATAGTCAACCCCTACCATTGAAAAAAAATCGGCGCGTGGGTAAATAGATATCCTCGCTTGAAACTAATAGGACTTCCGGTGTAATTACCAAAGATGGGAAAAATCCTGCGGTTCTGTAATAGGAGATAGATAGCGATCGGGAAGAGCGGTCGTGGGAAGAAAGAGTATAAGTCGGGTTGTGATAAGTTTTTCTGTGGTCGAAGGGATAAAAATGTGGTATTATGAAGGTTGATTATAATGGAGCGTGAGCATTTATAAAAAAAGTGCATAGATTT
>NZ_LMVE01000032.1:0-17784 GCF_001432185.1 Cylindrospermopsis sp. CR12
TAGCTGCTGGTGAAGTAGCTCCTGTAGCGTTAACCGCCCCCGCAATCAACGGTTAATAATCAATACTGGTAAATGAAAAGCTCCTCACCTGGTGGGGGGCTTTTTTTATTGGTTTATTAGCCAATGTTGCTCTTTTGTGGGTAAGAAAAATCATGTATAATTTATCCCGATGATTTGGTTATAGATTTAAAACAATGAAAAGATTTCTCACCTTAGCCCTGATATTGACTTTATTTCTTGTTTCCTCTTTAAGCCTTAGCACTAGTGCTAGTTATGCTTATAGCCAGACTGATTTAGACAGACTTTGGGTCAGGTCAAAATTTAGGAAAAATTGTATAGAATGTGATCTTACAGGTGCTAACCTCAGAAATGCTGACCTCGACAGTGCTAACCTTGACCGTGCTGACCTCACGGGTGCCGACCTCAGAAATGCTGCACTCAGAAACGCTGACCTCAGGCTTGCCAACCTCGACGATGCTGACCTCGAAGGTGCTAACCTCGAAGCTGCTAACCTCGAAGCTGCTCACCTCTGGCATGCTAGGCTCAGGTGTGCTGACCTCAAAGGTGCTAACCTCGTAGATGCTGACCTCGAAGGTGCTGACCTCGAAGGTGCTGACCTCGAAGGTGCTAACCTCACGGGTACTAACATCACGGGTACTAACATCACGGGTGCTAACATCACATGCGATCGCACATTCTGATGATTTACGGTCAATTTACGCACCAAAGGGTCAACTCCCATTCCTGGGGGGTTGAGAACAATGGGGTATTGAGATCTCTGTCTTGGGTGTGTCCATATTCAAGACAAACTTAAACTAGTTCTTTTAGTCTTGACCTTCATAATTAAGGAATAGGTATATAAATGACGGAAAACGTTTTCCGTCATCTGACAATCCACTTATTCCAAGGGGATAGGAATGAAAGGGGCGATCGCATAATTCTCAAAGACCAAATCATTATTTTGTGGTCTGACTAAGTGGGTCGGTGGAATTAAATATAAGATGAACGTAGGTTGGGTTGAGGAACGAAACCCAACGTCCCCATGGGCATCCTACAAATAATTGTGCCTCCCTACTTAAACCGAATTGGAGAAGCTTTGGGAATTAATTTCCAAAGCTGTGCAGTCGGTTTAAAACCTACTTCAGCTTTGATCTACGGAATTCATTCCCTGGCTCATCTATGGCTGAATAATAACATCAATTATTATCAATCCAAATAGATAAATTAACGATAAACAAATAGTAGAAAATGCGTTCCTGCTATGGGGACACCTACCAAAAGTTTTATATTGATAGTACCGGGAGAAAACAAAACATTGTGCAGCAAAAATATTAATCACTAATGCAGAAGAATAAAGATACAGCTCTGAAAAAGGGTAGATTAAAGTTATTAGATTAATCGTGCTAATACAAATTAGGTAATCCCTTGCTAACCTTGTTTGCACAAAGGCAAATATGGCAAACAGGAATGCATACCAAGAAAACATAAATGTAAATTTACGTTTGAGGTTTTCAGGTGCATTATCAAAAGTAGAAGTTCTTGCTGGAGAATAACATAATGTAGGTAACCAATCAACTAAAGGTTTTATAGGTTCTATATAACCTTTTTCTATCATTTCATCTAATACTTCAAACCTTCTTTGCATTTCTAGGCTGACGTTTTCAAAACTCATGGTAGTTATCTCCTAATATATACTGCTTCTGTGGATAAATTTTTAACCTATTTTGACAGTAAGTCAGGGAATGAAATCCCCAACTCACTTTCATTAGGGATTGCTTAATAGTTCTAAGTTTTTGATTAAACCATTTAACAATTCCATAAAACTAAGATTCCCTTGGGCCTCAAATAAACCAGAAGCCTTTCTTAAATCGCTAATAGCAGTTACTGGACTATTTAAAAGCATAAAGCAAAATCCACGAAACACATATACATAAGGGAAGTTAGAATCCATACCGATGAATGTGTCAAAATCAGTTTTAGCTGCTTGGATTCTACCTAGATTCATATAGGTTAATCCTCTAGCAAGATATAGACAAGGATTATTTGGTGATCCCTTTAAAGTCCTATTTAAATATCTGAGAGTTGCTTTGTCACTGTCAAAGTTCAAATTATTGAAACATTCAACCAATTTTATATTCCTAGGAATGGTGAATTCAGGAAACGCATTAGGTATCTCACTCACTCTTTGTGTCCCATACTCTTGGTTTTGAGCAAATGCTTTAGAGTTAATCCCTATGGTAGCCACAATCATCCCTACAGACACTAATCTTTTAATGTTCATTCTCATAACCTAAAATTTCATTAGTGTTATTAGGTATCTCCAACACATTTTTTCCAAAATTAGAAAATCCAGCTTGGTGTTAGAGATATCTAATGGTTATTCGCTTTTAAAACCCCACTTTTTTAGTCCTCAAACAAATATTAATCCTCAACTATATCCCTAAAGAAGGAGGTAGTAGCTTTTTCCCACCAGTTAAAACTATCCTCTAAATTTTTCCTGGATACACCATAATCTATGTTCACTACCATTTCCAAACAGGGATCCCCTTCTTCATCTAAATATCCCTTGCCATATCTTGTATCAGCATTCCATTTATTAATCTCAAGCAATGTTCTAGATATATTATCTTTCCTCCTTTCCCATCCCGCATAAAACAGTATATCATCGCAATCTTTACCGTCCACACATCCATAAAAGTAAATGATGTACTTGGTGTCTTTTATTGTCCCTGTAATCATTGGATCCCCTTGTCTATCCTTTCCTATAGATGCAGGGCCATATTGCTTGGCTATACTTAGTATTGTATATGGCATAGTGGCATCAAGCAGCCCAGAACCAGAGCTAGTTTGTGCCAAAACGGGCGATAATTTAGGAATAAAGCAATCAGTGGTTAAAATTCCAGATACAGCAAGAGCGCAAGCAATAAAATTACGGGTTATGTACCTATTCATCAGAATTACACCTCTTTCTTGACCTCTAAATGGACATATGAAGAACCAGGTCTATTTTTTTCAGTAATCAGCATTTTTTAGACATAAATACAAATAATTGCGTTTAATTACTATTAAATGCTTCCATTGATACCCCTCAACTACAGGCGATCGCATAATTCTCAAAGACCAAATCATTATTTCGTGGTCTGACTAAGTGGGTGGGTGGAATTAAATATAAGATGAACCTAGGTTGGGTTGAAGTATGAAACCCAACGCCCCCATCCTACAATTGTGCCTCCCGACCTGCATAGAAATTGCGCGCGGGTCTATATCAGTATATAAGCCGAATTATGCGACCATGCGAATTTGTAAGTAAGTGGGTGGAATTA
Source organism: Cylindrospermopsis sp. CR12 (assembly GCF_001432185.1). Taxonomy (NCBI): domain Bacteria; kingdom Bacillati; phylum Cyanobacteriota; class Cyanophyceae; order Nostocales; family Aphanizomenonaceae; genus Cylindrospermopsis; species Cylindrospermopsis sp. CR12. The sequence continues at coordinate 3,324 of NZ_LMVE01000032.1, forward strand.
AATATAAGATGAAGGTAGGTTGGGTTGAAGCATGAAACCCAACACCCCCATGGGTCTCGTTACTCGACCCATCCTACAAATAATTGTGCCTCTCTACTTACTGGCATTCCATAAGATTATAGTCAGACGGTAGTCCGAAAATCTCTGAAAAATTTTTAAAAATTTCCTTCAAAAGTTTTCTACTCAGATCTATATAAATTTAGAAGTCAAAAATCACTGGGAATAACCTAGGTGAAAAAAAGGACTTACCCGGCAAAAACCTGATTTGCAACCTGGCACTGTCTGGGAATCTAGATGTTGAGTTAGATAAATCCGGTCTGACTCCGAAAATACGCCCGAATATTTTCGTCCAATTCTGTAAAATAGTCCTTCAAAAAGCGAAGAGCTAATAGAAGAAACCATGGGTGGGGAATAAACTCAAAAAAAAGTTGAGATTTTCAAAAAAACCACCCGCTAGAAACCGATAAGCTAATAGTTACCAGGAGATGTAAGAGATGAAGATTAAAGAAACATTAGTGAGCCTAATTCTCGTCGGTGGAGCTATGACTATAGGTTCCCAAGCCATAGCCGAAGATTTCTCCAGCATTAAAAATAGTTCCCCACTAAATGCATCATCTCAATTATGGCAAACTAATAACCCAGGGGTGAACAATTTCAATGGTTACGGGCAGTTCACACAACTCGGCTTATCCAGGTATACCCAAGATGGAATCCCATATAAGATACAAAACGTGCAGGTATCTTCAAGTGACGTTTGTGAATATATTAACATGGCAATTTCTGCCTTTGGTTCTGGTGATTTCCAAAAGGCAAAGATGATACTTGATGTGGTTGTTGACCTTGACCCTAACACTAGTTATGCCTATGTTCTCCGAGGCTTATCATTCCTCATGCTAGAGAGTCCAAAATCTGCTCTGACCAACTTAGAAAAAGGTGTCAGCTTACTCATTCGAGAAGATGATTCAGAATCTCAATACCTAGCAGAGATGGTAAATAACCTAATTCCAATGGTTAAACTTCTTTACTCCTTATAGGTTCAGTCTAATAATTCTAGCCAAATCAATCAGTAAAAATTTGTGTCTTAAATTTGACTGAAGCTGAGTGATTGTGCTAAACTGGGCGGGATTATTCTCTTTGCAGAATAATTCTGCTCAATTATCCTAGTTTTGAGGGGAAACCATAGATAATGACACTTGAAGAATTCATTCAAATCCTTGCCGAACACCAGCTGTCAAAATATATCCGCAGTCAAGAAGCATTAATTAGAAGAGCCAAGCAAACAGGTAGAATGTCATACCAGGAGAGACTAATCTATATACGGCAAGCACAGGCAGCAATTCAAGATTTAAAGCAGATACTTTCCAATAGAAACATGTGTGAAAGATTGCTAATCTACACTCAGAAGCAAAGCTCAGCTGACCAGGTAGAAACAATAGATTGGATTCTGAGGATGATAGAGTTATCTGATGGAATATACGGCAAAATTTCATTTAGCTCAGATAGCTCAGATATTTACCAAGAAGGTCTGCAAAGAACTAGAATCTGGTTCTTCGATAGATTTGTTGAGAACTATAATCCACAAGTATCATCCATTCTCACTTGGTTTAATAAAAATTTAGATTATAAATTTCGCGATCTAAGGAGAGAGAGAGAGAGAGAACCACAGAGTCTTGATGACACAACAAGAATCGGTCCCCCTCATATACCAAGTCCTGAAAACCGAAATTTTGTAGAGGAGATTGAAGCTATGCTTGAATCACTAGAAAATTGCCTAAACTCGCCAAATAGTAACTGTCCAAGATCCTGTATTCGCAACGCTCCTCATGCTAATTGCAATTCTGTAATTAGAAGCATCTTAAACTTATTATTAGCAGGAGAAGTGGAAAAATTGGGCCCAGTATGGGATACCTTATCCCGGAAATATGAAGTGTCTTCCTATTCTATGAAACAATTTATTAGGAAGGAATGCTTTACTTGCTTCAAGAGATTAACTGAGTGATATCTTAAACAGATATTTAGGTTTGAAAAAAGATAAATATCTACCAAATATCGAAACCGATGCCAAGCACAACAAGAATCTAAAAAGGTGAGGAAGGAATTAAGTATGACAAACTCAATTAGTATTGAATTAACCGATGAATACCGCCAACAGGCTTATGTATTTGCTCGAAAACAAAGAAACCAAAAGCGAGCAGAAGAAGTATATAGAAACACCCTAGTAGTTTTAGCTACTAAGAACTTTTTGGATATTTTAGGGATTAATAATGACTTATCCAAAGGCTTCTCCTGGAACTTTTTAGGACAGCAAATAGGTGATATTGCAGATTTATACTTACCAGATTTTAAGCAATCTATAGAATGCCGAGTTATCCGCAAGACAGAAAGCAAATGTCATATTCCCCAAGAGGTTCAATCAGATAGATTAGGATATCTATTCATAGAGTTAGACGACTCCTATGAAACGGCAGAAATTATAGGGTTTGTTCCTCAAGTTTCTGTTTCAGAATTACCAAGGAGTTATTTTCAAGGTCTTGACCTCTTTCTAGAACATTTGGATAAAGTTTCTGGCAAATCTCTAATTTCTATAGGGGAATTAATGAAAGGTTATTTTCAAGATTGGATGATTAACATTCAAACCATTCAAACATTATTAGACAATATCCAATACTCAAATAGAGAACAATTTCGCTTGACATTCAAGAGTGTAGAAGATGAAAAAATCAGAGGAATTGAAGAAATAAAAGGTAAAATTGAAAAAATAGAAGATGATAATGAACTTTGGGAACAAGGCCAGAAGTTGTGGCGTTTATTGTCACCAGAAGATCACCAATATATCTATTGTCCTAAGATTGCTTTCAAAGACTTAACAGACTATGTCGACTATCCCGTGGCGTTAATGGTGGGAATCATGAAGAAACCCACCAATAGTCAGAAGTTATTAATTATGATTCGTGTTTTTCCTCTAGAGTCTCAACAATTACCAACCAATTTACTTCCCCAGGGAATAAAACTTACCATTACTGATCTATCAGACAACGAAATTATCAAAGTTGTGGAATCCAAGGAGGGGAACATTTTCATACAGTATAAATTCCTTGCAGATCTAGATGATAAGTTTAGTGTTGGTGTTGAGATAAATAACCGGAATTTTACACAAGAATTCCTAGTTTAGTCAACAATTCAAATCTCAGGATGATAAAACTCATAATCCTGAGATTTTAGCTATCCCTGGAGGTTAATACAATTGCTAAGTAGGGAGGCACAATTATTTATAGGATGGGTCGAGTAACGAGACCCGTGGGGGTGTTGGGTTTCATACTTCAACCCAACCTACGTTCATCTTATATTTAATTCCACCTACCTACTTAATACAATTGCTATAAGTGCAGCTATTATACGCTTGTATTAAGAAAATCAACATTTTTACTTAGAATTAGCCCAATTCTATTTTCTTGCCCTATACTTGTAACTAAGTACATTCATCAATACTATTATCTTGATTTATGAGTTTAGAAGTTAACATTTCATTTCGTGTAGAAGGTAGTTTCACAGAAGGATTTACTATGACTCCTATGATTCCACAGCAAGGATCACAAGAGTTTAGAGAGCTTGGTAGTCGAATTAGACTTCCTGCATGTCCAGTGTTACCTAATTTATATAATGAATGCAGAAATTTTACAGATGAATATACACGTAGAATCGAGGGCGTTCCCGATCAAACTACTACTGTCAATGAAAGAGAAAGATGGACTAGGACGCAGATGAATCTGAATAGGTCTTTTTTGGATTGGATAAGAAATGCTAACTTTGAAGTTATTATTAATGAAATAATTACAAGAATATTTAATAAAAGATTAACGGATACATCGGTTCGCATTCACTTTGTCTCTAATAACTCTAATAATAATGACTACGATATTTTTCGGAGAATGCCATGGGATGAATTTACACGTAGTACACGTTCTAGAATGAAGTTTGTTTTATCACAGTACAGCTTAACCTACAATTCGTGCCCAACTCGACTATCCGAATTAAGAATTTTAGTTATTCGTGGTGGTAGAGATTTAGAAAATAGCCAAAACAGGGAGATAAATGCACTAAGAAAAATTCCAGGTGTAAGGCTTATTGACAAAACAAGAACAATCGATAATATTGATTGTTTACATAAGGTATTAACAGAAAATGTCTATGATATATTGTTCTACACTGGACACAGTAGCAGTAATAATGGTGGTGAGATTAGAGTAGGCTCCTTAACAGTTTCAATAAATGTTTTTGTAGAAGATTTAAGAATGGCTGTAAGCAGGGGTCTAAAAATAGCTTTATTCAATTCCTGTGATGGATTGGGAATTGCAGATTTTTTAGTAACTCAAGTAAGGGTTCCTGTAGTCCTTATTATGAAAGAACCAGTACCAGATATATTTGCTGCAAAATTTTTCATAGAATTTATTACAAGGTTTGCCGCAGATAGAATGTCATTATCAATTGCACTTGAAAAAGCCAGAAGTTCGTCACATTTTGAGTCGGTAAACTTCCCCGGAGCAACATCCTTACCTATATTATTTTACCTTTACCCGGTAAAAAAAGATTTTCGCATTTCCAGGTTTTTGTATATAAAAGTAGTAATTAAGATCATTAAGGAAGGGGTATGGAAGAAGCTGAATAATATGTTTGGGATTATCCAAAGATTATCACGTAGACAATATATGTATATGTTGATTTTCTTGCTACCCTTATTCTCCGTATTTCTACTAAAAATAGGAATATTAGGACCAGAAAACTACCCTTTAGAAGGTGTTATAGATAATATTCTTCCTGCTAACATAGTTGATATTGATATTAGTGATGATGAGCAATATGTAGCGTATGTACATAATCGTGGGATTTTACTGCAAAAGATGGATGATTTAACAGCAAAAAACAATATTCAATTGTGTTCGAAGAATTTTGAAGAAATACCTCCAAATTCTTTACCATCCACAAAGTTAGTTTTTAAAAAAAATAAAACCCTTGCTATAGCAACTTACTTAGATTCAGCACGTTCTAATATCAGGTATTTGAACGTAGACAATTGTAAATTCGAAGAAAAAGTGATTGAATCATCTAATATTATATTTACATCTCTGGATTTTAGTACACATAAAAATGTGATAGTCGCTACTAGATTCGATATCGAAAAAGATGCTATCACCGCAGGATTGTATGATTCGGATTCAGGAGAAAACATCAATATCAAGGGTAAGGACAGTGTATTTGAGGGTGTGGTAGACGCAAAGTTCTGGAATTCACAAAAAATTATACTATTGAAAAATAATGGTCAGCCTAGGATTGAAATATATAATATAGACGTAAGCAATGAGGATAACTCCTATAAACTGGAACGTGTTAATTCTTTAGTATTAAAGGAATTAAAATTTGAATATGCAGAAAAAATTGTTTTGAGTCAAGATCGTAAATATATCAGCATTCTTGGTTCAGGCCGTATTCACATATGGGAGATTGACGATAAATTTAAACTGAAAGAGATACCAAAAAATATACAGAACCAGTTGGAAGGGAGGACTGATGTACGGGATGCTATCTTCTATAAAAAACAGATATTAATTCCAAATACAACCTTGGTAGATTAAAAATCGTAACTTTTTTTACATTAAACTTTTGGATAAACAATGATCAGAACAATTTTTAAAAATCCCAGTATCACACTTGTTAGCATGTTTCTTATAAGTTTCCTGATTGTTATCTTACTATCAACACATCAGGTTATTTCAACCCCACCCGTAGTTCTCAACTTGTTATTAACCGCCCCCGATGCCAAGCCATGGCGAGAAAATATAATTCAAGAATTTGAATATACACATCCAGGAATTAAAATCAACTTGATAGCTGGACCTAATGCCACAAATCTAATAGAAGATTTGTACACATCTGCATTTATTTTAGGGGACTCTCCCTATGACTTAATCAATATGGATGTAATCTGGTCAGGTAAATTCGCTGCTGCTGGTTGGTTGCTGGATTTAACAGATCACCTAACCCCACAAGAGTTGGCTGACTTTTCTCCCACTGATATAGGAGCAGGATATTATGAAGGTAAACTTTATCGAATCCCAATCCGCAGTGATGTGGGAGTCCTTTATTATCGGCAAGATTTGCTCAATCAGCAAGGAATAAAACCTCCTCAAACATTTCAAGAATTACAACAAATCTCTAATTTGCTAAAACAGCAAGGAAAAGTAAAATGGGGATATCTATGGCAAGGAAGACAATATGAGGGATTAGTAGCCATGTTCGTCGAAATTCTACAGGGATTTGGAGGATTTTGGATAAATTCAGACACCCTAGAAGTAGGACTCGACCAACCAGAAACCTTAAAAGCGATCGCATTTCTTCAAGAAGCTATGGCCCAACAAATTTCACCTCCGGGTAGCACTACTTACATGGAAGAAGACACAAGACGTATATTTCAAAATGGTGATGCCGCATTTTTAAGAAGTTGGCCCTATGTTTGGCCCTTAGCTAATGCTCAAGATTCTCCCATCAAAAATAAAATTGGTATAAAAGCCATGGTAGCAATTCCCCAAAAAACAGGAAGTGGTTGCTTGGGAGGATGGGGTTTAGGAATCGCTAAATCATCTAAACATCCTCAAGAAGCATGGGAGGCAATTAAATACTTAACTAGTAAAGAAGTTCAAAAGAACTTCATTTTAAATGCTGGATTTATACCTACCAGAATTTCACTATTTACGGATCCAGATGTTGTGGAAAAATATCCTCATTATCCTAAACTGCTAGAAATATCTAAAGGCACAGTTTATCGTCCCCTTATACCCCAATATGCCCAGGTTTCTGATATTTTACAACGCTATCTTAGTGCAGCACTAACTAATCACTTATCCCCAGAAACTGCCATGAAATTAGCTAGCAGTGAAACTCGCCAACTACTAGCTAAAAACATTCCCCAAAATGCTGTACACTCAAACACTTAACACTTAGGTTAACATCTTAAAGATTATGAACATCCAAAGCTTAAAAAGTCAACCGCAAAAAACAGCATGGATTTTATTACTGCCAGCTGTGCTTTTGTTAGTAATAGTTTTTGCTTATCCTATAGGACGTACATTTTGGCTAAGTTTTTTTACTGAAAACTTGGGAACAAAATTAAGACCGGTATATTCGGGACTTGATAATTATGTCCGACTGTTAGGTGATAGTCGCTTTTGGGAAAGTTTCAAATCTACAACAATATTTACTGTAGTTAGTGTGTCATTAGAATTAATTCTAGGATTAAACATTGCCCTACTCCTAAATCAACAATTTTTAGGTAGAGATATAGTGCGTACAATTGCAATTTTACCATGGGCGTTACCCACTGCCATAATTGGCTTAGTTTGGAATTGGATTTTCAATGACCAATTTGGAGTATTTAATGATCTTCTGTTAAAATGGCATTTTATTGATACTGGAATCAACTGGTTAGGAGAACCCATTCCAGCTATGATAGCAGTAATTATTGCAGATGTTTGGAAAACTACACCATTTATCAGTATTATTCTTTTAGCTGGGCTACAGGCAATTCCACGGGACTTATATGAAGCCCATAGTGTGGATGGTGCCAATCCTTGGCAAAGCTTTTATTTAATAACTTTACCTCTATTAATCCCACAAATCGTAATTGCCCTATTATTTAGACTAGCTCAAGCCTTTGGAATTTTTGATTTGATTTCAGTTATGACTGGTGGTGGTCCAGGTGGTGCTACGGAAGTAGTTTCATTATATACTTACTCTACCATAATGCGCTATTTAGATTTTGGCTATGGAGCAAGCTTAATAGTAATAACATTTCTGCTCTTAATTATAGCTGTTATAATATTCACAATTGCCCTAAAAAATAAGGGGGATCAAAACTTTTTGTTTTAGGGCAAAGGCTGATAGCCCTATTTAAACTGTTATACCGGAATTCAAGTATCTAGAAAATCAGGTTTATTAATTTTATTAATTGGTAAAAATCCATGACACAATTTCAACTAAAAACTAGAGTAAAAAATCTTACAAAACTGCTTGTTATTATAACTGGAATTATCCTATTAGCAGTATTTTGTCTAGCGCCTATAATATGGCAACTACTCACTTCATTTAAATCAAATGAGGATATACTAAAAATTCCTATCATTTATTTTCCTAGTAAAATCACTCTTAATCACTATATTCAACTATTTATCACCCACCCTTTTTGGCGGTACATTATCAATAGTATTTTTATCTCAAGCTCTTCTACTATATTATCTTTAGTATTTGGAGCGCCTGCTGCTTACGCCTTAGCCAGATTAAACCCATGGGGAGGAAAAATTATTATTGGAACTCTATTAATTATTACCCTAATTCCGGGCATTCTCTTATTATCAGGATTACTAGAAATCGTTAGGGTATTTCATCTTGGTAATAATTATTTATCGATAATTATTCCCTATGTTGCTATCAATTTACCATTAACAGTTTTAGTGCTAAGAAATTTTTTTCAACAGTTACCAATAGAAATAGAAGATGCAGCAAAAATCGACGGTTATAACACAATTCAAATGTTATTAAAGATTATATTACCAATTTCAATGCCAGCTTTAGTTACCACGGGACTTCTCAACTTTATTTTTGCCTGGAACGAATTTATTTTCGCCTTAACATTTATCACGCGTGAAGAAATGAAAACAATTCCCATTGCCGTAGCCCAAATAGGGGGAGCCACAGAATTTGAGATACCCTATGGACCAATTGCAGCAGCAACTATGATTAGCACCTTACCTTTAATGCTAATAGTTTTAGTATTTCAAAGGAAAATCATTCAAGGTTTAACCTCTGGTGCTGTCAAAGCCTAATAGCTTTTCTTTATCCCTTATCATCTGATTAGAATTATGGCAAAACTACAATTAAAAGACTTAACCAAAAGTTATAGTTCCCAAATTACCTCAGTTAAAAATATTAATTTAACTGTAGAAGACAATGAGTTTCTTACTTTATTAGGACCAAGCGGATGCGGAAAATCAACTATACTGAGAATGATTGCTGGTTTAGAAACACCAACAAAGGGTCAAATTTTATTAGCAGGTGAAGATATCACCTTAAAATCGCCGGGATCACGAAATATAGCCATGGTTTTTCAAAGTTATGCCTTGTATCCCCATTTGACAGTTTTTGAAAACTTAGCCTCTGGACTTAAACTAAGAAAAATACCCCATGGAGAAATATATCGTCGAGTTAAAAAAGTTTCAGAGTCTCTAGAATTGGAAGAACTATTACTAAGAAAACCAGCACAGTTGTCTGGAGGAGAAAGACAAAGAGTCGCCTTGGGAAGAGCTTTAGTACGCAATGCAAAAGTTTATTTATTAGATGAACCTTTAAGTAATCTAGATGCAACGCTTCGAGAAAAAGTAAGAGCCGATATAAAACAAATATTTACTCAAGAAACATCACCAGTGGTTTATGTAACCCATGATCAAACAGAAGCCATGACACTTTCTAGTAAGGTAGCTGTCATAAATTATGGTAGTATACAACAATTGGACTTGCCAGCAGTTATATATAAACAACCTGCGAATTTATTTGTAGCTGGATTTGTAGGTAGTCCACAGATGAATTTGCTTCCATTATCATGCAATAGCAATTACGCCATATTAGGAAACAACAAATTATTCCTCCCAAATATGAACAAAATCCCACCTAAAATTGTTTTGGGTATCCGTCCAGAAGACATTTATATTGCACAATCAGGAGATGAACATACTATTTCAGGTAAAATCTATTTAGTTGAGAACCTAGGAATGCATAATTTAGTAACTCTCCATATAGACAATCACCATCCTATTCCCTTGACTATCCGTATTTTATTACCTACAAACCAAACATGGGAAAACCAGCAAATTACCATAAATTTGCCTCCTAAAAATTTACATTGGTTTGATTATCAGTCTGGAAACAGATTATAAGAATTGCTCTCTCCATCTTTTTGTAAGTCAGAAAATAGACTCACAAAATATCAACGGAAAGAGCAGATTATAGAACATTAATATATACTTAATCAATTTGATTAAGGCTTAACCAGTGAACCTTGTGTTATGCAAGTTGTTTTCTTTTCATCCAAACAATTGCGAGTTAGGTCACCTCCCTGCCACATAATTTTACGTACTGTTTCATCATCCTTTGTTAAATCTAATGCTGAAGTCAAAGTATTCTGCAAAATCTTTGATAGATCGTCATACTTTAACGTTCTAGGACGGGAAACTACATATTGATTAATAATACCTAATAGTTTAGGATAATGGGGGTATTTTCCTATTATTGCTGGATCGTTAAATAGCCCTCGACGAGTGGGCAAAGTGCCTTGACGTAAAGTGAATTCTTTTTGAGACTGATAACTAGTAAGAAAGTCAATAGCTGTAATTGCTGCGTCTAGTTTATCTTTTGGGAGTTTCCTACTTATTGCCAGACCCCATCCACCTTGACAACTTGTTTTAGTAGCACTTGTCTTTCCAACCATAGCAGTAAATCCTATCTTATCGGATACACTAGATTCTGAACTTTTTGACCTTGCCCATACATTTGCCCAACTGCGAAGAAAAACTGCATCACCTTCGATAAAAGAACGATCAGTTACATCTTCACTAACGCTGTCACCTATACCTATGGAAATTTTTTTCTTTAGAGTCTCCCTGAGGAATTTAATTGCATCAATCCCCTCTTTATGTTGTAAGCCTACTTTTTTAGCGTTATCTTTTTCCCAATCTTTTATCCAAAACCCTCCATATCCATGAAGAACTTCTAAAAACATTGTTGTAGATCCCTCTCCTAGACCTTGCCATAGATAACCGTAAAAACGTCGCCCAGGTCTTTTCTGTTTTTCCCGTGACATAATATCATTAGCAGTTGCTATTAACTCCCCGTAGGTTTTCGGCACACTCTTTCCATATTCTGTTAATAAATCCTGACGGTAATAAAGTAAACCTGCATCCGTTCTAAAAGGAATACGATACAGTCTAGTATCACCTGTAGGTGGATATTTACCATGTTCAATTTCACTTTTTAAAAAACCTTTCTTTGTAATAAATTCGTTAACATTATTCACGCCAAATTTCCTAATCATCTGATTGTCAATAGGTTGAACAACCTTATTTTTAACAAACTCAGGTAGCCAAATAATATCAGTATAAATGATATCAGATCCTTGCGCAGCTGTTTTAAAATCGTATTGCTCTTCTTTTATTACCAAGTCTATGTTTTTATGTTTTTCCCCCAACATTCTAGCTAACTCTTTCCAGGCTTCCTTTTCTCCAGAATGAACAGCTAAAGTTAATTTTATCCTCTGACCTTTTACTTGTTGCTTATACTCACTTGCTTGTATAAGGTTAGAATTATATGCTATTAGTCCTAAAGTGAAAATTCCAACCATCAATGGGACTTGACCTGTTACAGAATATTTCTTCTGCCAAGACTTTAGCGATTTAGCGAAACAATTCAGTAATTGCATATTACCCCCCAAACACTTTATGCTTAATTAACTAATTTTCTATTATACTGAATGTAAATTAAATACCAACGGAGACAGTCCAAATTATACTAAAAATTATCAAGATAGATAGTTATCGTAATAATTTGTAACTATGATTACAAACTTAACCACAATCATCTGGAAATCCTAGATTAATGATTTACTCTCTTAAACTTATTTATACAATTTTTATCTAATTAAATTTAAACCCTGCAAAACTTTATTAAAAAATTACACACTAAGTAGGGAGGCAAAATTATTTGTAGCTACAGGACAAATATTTACTCCAGAAGCTATTCAACGTGCATATTATTTAACTGATGGACAACCATGGTTAGTCTCCCCCACGGACAGTCTCCAGGTGTCGGTTAATTCAAATAATCACGGTTAATTGGCGATCTCGCGAGTGCTTTGCAATGGCATTTATATCCCCTGGATTTGTTGGGTTTCGTTCCTTAACCCAACCTACGTTCATCTTATATTTAAATTAAGAAGCGTATAAAAAAAAGATTTTTAAAAAATTCCCTCAAAATCCCTCATTTTTAACCGATATATATTTAGGAGACAAAACCAGATAATCTTACCTGAGAAAGTTATCATGCTTAAATCTATTACTATTAATTTCACAAAAGAAGATCATGAGCAAGCAGAAAGTGCTGCTAAAAAGGAAATAAGCCAACCGAGGATAGAACAACAATACAGGAATATCCTAGCCCTCCTAGCAGGTAAAACTTTCCTCCAGACGTTGGGTTTTGAAAGTAAATTAGACTCTAGTCTATTTGATAGTTCTCTAGAACCCGAATTTAGCAATTCTCAAAACTTATATTTACCCAATTTTAACAAGTTTTTACAATGTTACCCCATTAGTAGATGGCACGATAATTTTAATTTTGTCTTGCCAAATCATCCTCCCCAACTAGGACACTTATTTATTGAGATAGATACCCCTTATACAACAGCGGAAATCATAGGTTTTCTACCAAAAATAACTAGTTTTGAACTTAACCGCTCCACATTAAAACGTATTGATTTATTATTAGAAGATATAATTTTACATTCCGGTAAAATACCCACCGTTAAAACACCTGTTCTTAGAGATTGGCTAGATGGTTTATTTAAGGATTGGCATCAAGAACCGGAGCTATTGGAACGAATTAAATACCTCATAGACCTAATATCTGATGAGGATTGACTTGCTCCTTGTTCATTTTTTCATTAACTTTTACCCCGTTTGACTATCATTACTCAAATCACCCAAATCACCCAAATCACCCAAATCACCCAAATATAATTTCCTATGGCATCATTTACAGAAAAATGCTATAAACTGCGCTATCTCCTAGCGGAACAAAACTGGAAACAAGCAAATCAAGAAACAAAAAATATCATTTTTGGTATTATAAATGAAACAAAAGAAATACCTTTTTATCTCCAAAATATTAGTCAAATTTCCTCTCGAAATCTTCGTCTAATTGACAGATTATGGCTAAAATATAGCCAAGGTAAATTTGGTTTCTCCGTGCAACAAAAAATTTATCGTGAAATAGGAGGAACACAAGATTATGACTCGGAAAAGTGGGCTATTTTTATCGGTAAAGTAGGGTGGAATGAAAGTTTAGAAAATGAAAACAATGAAAATAATAATATAACTTTAGAAAATGTCCCAGAAGGTCACTTCCCCATGTTAATACCACAAAATGATTATCGGCCTTTTTTCTTTATTGTAATCATTCTCTCTAGCCCATTATTATCGTTTTTGGTTATGAAAATCTTCTCGAATCTATGGTTCTTTTTGACTGAATTTGGTATATGGGGTTTATTATTATGGGTGATTTTGTTTATTTTACTTAAAATTATTTGGATAACCGGTTGGGGGTACCTACAACTAAGGCTATCATTACATTATGTTCCAAAGTTTAACTACACATGCTCACAGATTATGTCCAGCATATTTGAGAGACTAAAAAGCTCTAACCTTTAACTACTTACCTGCTTACTATTTAAGTAGGTAGGTAGAATTAAATATAAGATGAACGTAGGTTGGGTTGAAGCATGAAACCCAACACCCGCAAGGGTTACGCTACCTCTAATCCATCTTACAAATAATTGTCCCTCCCTACTTAGTCAATTTTATCTCTAGTCTATTCAGTCAGTATTAAGTAAGCAAATTAATAATAACTAGGCATAATATATACACGATACAACCCAAGAAATTGTATATAATTGTCAAATTTTCCTCAGTAAAGTTGCTAATTTGTATTGTTTTCAGTTAAACTATTATTTCCATCTACTTACCTCACAAGAAAATCGCCGAAAGGTACGGAAGCCACTTGGCTTTAGACAGGAAGTGCCAACGGCGAATTTATTCGCCTTGATATTTAACCGTGATGCGGCTCTTCAATATACCTTTTAATAACATCTGCTGAAACCTGTCCAGCAGTGGAATAAAAATAACTATTAGTCCATAGGCTAGGAAGTTTAAGTAATTCAGGAAATTTTCGTCTTAACAAGCAAGATGACCGTCCTTTAAAAGCTTTAACCACTTGATTTATAGCAACATCTGGTTGATGTTCTACAAATAAATGAACATGGTCTGGAGCAACCTCAAGAGAGAGGATATCCCAGTCTTTTTCTTTGGCTAGTTCGTAAATTATCTGTCCAAGGCATTTAGCTATCTCTCCAGATAATACCTTTTTTCGGCGTTTAGGTATCCATACAAGATGCACTACTGCATTACCTTTTGAGTGATGTCCTATTCTGTATTCCAGTGTTGTCTTCATATTGTTTCGTGGCTGCTATTGACAAGTAAATCATATCTCAACTATACTTTTAAAATCAACAAACATTGAAGGTCGAACAATGTACGGATGCCAACAAGTTCTTATCAAGTCCGATAAATCACTTACCGGGTGACAAGGGGGT
>NZ_LMVE01000033.1:0-11539 GCF_001432185.1 Cylindrospermopsis sp. CR12
AACTTAAAATGGTTGTACAATCCTATTAACCCATAGATTTGTATATAAAAGATGAACAATAAGAAAAAATTAAGTTTTTTGTGGTCAAAGGGAAAAATGGGAAAAATTCTGTAGCGATATAATTTAGGAGATAGGAGGAATAGCGATCGCTGGCGAAAAGGAGAAATTAGGATGAATGCTACCAACTATGATGAGGATATTGTCGCTTGGGCAAATCAACAGGCTAAATTTATACGCAGTCGCCAATTTCACTTGCTTGACCTGGAGCATATTGCGGAGGAAATAGAGGATGTGGGTAAGAGCGAACAAAGCGATCGCAGTTTTATTGCTGCGCCACAAATTTTTTTGTTGTGGAAGTTGTTGAATAATTAGAATAATTATTACTCTCTCATAGTACCATATAATTAACCCATATAAGGGAAAAAAATATGAGTCAGCCTGTTTTGCAATACATCGCTACTAAAAACTACAAGAATCTCTATTTACCAGATCCAGTCGAGTTCAATAATTTAAACATTTTACTTGGTGCTAATGGTTCAGGTAAAAGTAATTATATTAACTCTTTAAAATTCCTTAGAGACTGTTTATATCCAACGAAGTATGCTCTGGAAATAAATGGTTTTGAGGATGCGGTCAATAAAATCGGAGGTGCTGGGATTTTAGACAATACCATAGAAGACCCAGCTAGTGTTTACTTTGTTTATTGTTTTGCAGGATTATCCTCCGATTCTACGTCAAAAAACCACATCCTGGAATTGAGTCTTTTAGTGAACCGAAAGGAAGATAGAAAACAAGCAGTAGTTATTGATCAAGAATCATTAAAAGTGGGAGACAAAGTCATAATAGATTTTCCACATCTTTATCTTTATGAACCTGCTAGTAATGTAATTGAAGATGCAAGAAAACTCCTTGATTTTGTTTCACAGTGGCAGTTTTATAATGCCAATAGTTTTGACTTAGAAAAAATTAAAACCTCAGAGACCAAAATAACAAGTCCAGACAAGTACGTATCAGCATCAGGGGATAATCTAGCCTTAGTTTTTGAAAACTTAATCAGGGAAGACATATTTTTTGAAGAAACCATCAATAAAGCCATGACATTAGTTTTACCTAGAACATATCGTATTCGTTGTGTTCGTTCTCAAGAGTTATCATTGGTCATGGAATGGTATTCGTTGGATACAAAGAAACCTTTATGTTTAAAGGAACTATCTGATGGAACCATAAGAATGTTATGTTGGGCGATTATACTACATTCACCTGTGTTACCATCTTTACTGGTTATTGATGAACCAGAATTAGGTTTGCACGTTGCGTGGATGAGAATTTTGTCCGAGTGGATTAAAATGGCTGCCCATAAAACTCAGATCATAATTGCTACCCACAGTCCCGATCTTTTAGATCATTTTACTGACTGTTTAGAGAAGGTTTATTGTTTTGATTCCTATGGTAAAAGTCATTTTTCGATCAAAAAACTTACCCAAGAAATGCTTGCTGATAAATTAGAAGAAGGATGGCAATTAGGTGACTTATATCGAGTTGGCGATCCAACTATTGGAGGGTGGCCATGGTAGTTTGGGTTTTTGCTGGTGGTGGGGAGACAGAAGTTCAATCACTGATCCCGTTTCTTGAGAAGAACTTTAATTGTAAATTTCAACGCAAAACACCCGCAAGGCGTAAACCTGGTCCCAAACCAGGTGTTAAAACGACAGCTTATGGTAGAACGGGTCAAGGACTAATTAATCAAATAAGTCAAGAATTGCCGATCGCTCTAAAAAATGAACCTAAAGTATGTAGTTTAATCTTAGTATTTGATGATTTAGATTGTCGAGATCCCACTGAGGAAAAAGAAAAATTTTTAGATGCAATATCAAAATTTCCTGAATGTGCTGATATACCAAGGATTGTTGGTTTTGCAGCGCCAGAAATAGAGTCCTGGATTATTGGAGACTGGCATAGCACTATGGCTAAGCATAAGGATTTTAGGGCTAAAAGTGATGCAATCCTTTGGCGTTTAAGCCATAAAATGAAGGAAATGGGTTTTTCCTTTGATGCTCCAGAGTCTTTTAGTAAATATGACTCCCAAAGAAATTGTTGTGAAGACAAACTATCAGAATTGTTAATGGAGTGTAGCCAAGAATCAAGTGTATTATTTCGCAAAGGTTATCATACCCCTTCACTATTACTAGAAATACAACCTAGTCAGCTGATGGGAAAATGTCCCCTATTCAGAAGATTTTATACAGATCTCCAGAGTTTTTGTAAATAGTAAAAATAGATTTGACTAAGTGGGTGGGTGGAATTAAATATAAGATGAACTTAGGTTGGGTTGAAGTATGAAACCCAACGCCACGGGTCTCGTTACTCGACCAATCCTACAAATAATTGTGCCTCCCTACTTAGTATTTAGATTCAAAAGTATCAATTTCAATGGATATCACCACATCAAAGCCAGCAGAATTCCCAGAGAAAGTCCACCTGCTCCGGAAAATAAATCCATGGCAATTGGTCTTTTTTTGTCTTTCCTTGTTTCTCGAGATATTCCACAAGACCGCATTCATCTGGCTTATCTATATTGCCATGTGCAGAAATCATAGCGATCGCCTAGAGTCATATTACCCCGAGCGATCGCCACTAAGAACCCTAATCTATACCTTCAATGCGGTTTTCCACCTCCTGATACAACTCTCGTAACCTATCTAAATTTTCCTCGCTGGTTTCCCAATAACCACGACCATTGACCTCCAATAGGGTAGAAACTATCTTGCGGAAAGAGTGAGGATTCAAGTTGAGTAGACGTTTTTGCATTTCCTCATCCTTAATAAACGTCTCATTAGTTTCCTCATAAACCCAGTTATCCACAGCGCCAGCAGTTGCACTCCAACCAGTGGTATTTACTAACCGTTTAGAAAGCTCCCGCACTCCTTCATAACCGTGAGATAACATTCCCTCATACCATTTAGGATTGAGCAGTTTTGTCCGCGCATCTAAACGCACGGTCTCCGATAAACTTCTCACTTGTGCATTCGCAGTGGTTGTGTCAGCAATATAGGATGCTGGTTTCTTTCCATCTCCCCGCAGACTAGCTACCAACTTGGTGGGATCGGAGTCAAAATAATGAGAAACGTCAGTCAAGCTGATTTCTGAAGAGTCCAGATTTTGAAAAGTTGCATCAGCAGTTTTCAGGGTGTTTTCAAATAACTGACGAGATTCATCCATCACTCCTGGATTGTCAGAATTGAAAGAGAAGGATTTGCGCTTCAAATACATTTCTTGTAATTCTGCTTCACTATCCCAAGTGCTATTCTCCACTGCTAAGTTAATATTCGAGGAATAGGAACCGGAAGCGTTAGAAAACACCCGAGTCGCAGCTTGACGTAGGTTTATACCCATTTCTTGGGCTTGTTGTAGAGCATGTTTCCTTACATAGTTCATCTCCAGGGGTTCATCAGCTTCAGCGGCCATTTTTACCCCTTGGTCAAGCAGGTTCATTTGGTTGATGAACAAATCTCGAAATACTCCAGAACAGTTAATAACCACATCTATCCTGGGTCTCCCCAATTCTTCCAGGGGAATCAATTCTAATTTGTTCACCCTCCCCAAGGAATCGGGAATGGGTCTTACCCCCACCATCCACATGATTTGCGCCAGGGATTCTCCGTAGGTTTTAATATTATCCGTACCCCACAGCACACAAGCGATGGTTTCTGGCCATTGACCATTATTTTCCGCTTTATTCCTCTCCAACAATCTATCCACTACAATTTTGGCTGACTGCACAGCTGCGGTTGTGGGGATGGATTGTGGGTCTAGGGCGTGTATATTTTTACCCGTTGGCAATACGTCCGGATTGCGAATTGGATCCCCTCCCGGTCCCGGTAATATATATTCCCCTTCCAGTCCTTGTAATAAACCTCCTAATTCGTTATCTGCACACACTTGTTTGAGACAAAATTCTAAATACTCAAATAGGGGTTTGAGTGCGGATACATCTACTTTGGTGTAACCCAAGTTATGTAGGGACTCGACCCAGGGTTCTTTTTTACCCATGTTGAAGAAATTCAACTTAGAAACTAGAGAAACCCTACCTTCCGCATCTGTTTGTGCTTGTACTAAAGAACCCACAGCATCACGGGTAGCCATGGTAATATCCTGTAGTAACTGTACGTCACTCAAAATACCGCGATCGCTATTTTGGTAAATCTCTTCAATGTCCCTTCCTAAGCTTTGGGCAATGATCCGAGGTAAGCTGAGAATCTCTTCTTCTGTCCGATCCAAACTAGCAATATTAGCTAGGGTAGCAACAGCTTCTTGCGCGGTTGGTGGTTTACCAATCACATGTAAACCACAAGGTAGTAACCTAGATTCTATTTCCATTAACTTGCGGTAGACGATCCCCACCACATTATCCCTGTCTTCTGGGGAGAGATCCTTAGCATCGCTTTCGGGAAGGTCTATGTCCTTATCCAAGTTAACAATCCGACACTTGTCAATAATCGCGTTGACAATAGAAACTCCCCTTCCGCTGTCCTTCAAGGTTTGATAAGAAGCAATTAACTCACTCAGTTCCTTCAACCCCTTGTATAAACCAGCATTTTCTGCAGGTGGGGTCAAGTAAGAAATAGTTTCTGCATAACTGCGACGTTTGGCAATTGTGGCTTCACTGGGATTATTAGCTGCGTAATAATACAGATTAGGAATTGTGCCAATTAGTTGGTCAGGATAGCAATCTCCCGACATACCCATTTGTTTACCGGGCATAAACTCTAAGGAACCATGGGTACCAAAATGCAAAACCGCATCAGCACCCCAAATTCTTTCTAAGTAGGTATAGAAAGCGGCAAAACCATGGTGAGGACTAGCGGAACGGGAAAATAGTAAGCGCATTGGGTCACCTTCATAACCAAAGGTAGGTTGGACACCAATAAAAACATTACCGAACTCTTTACCGTAAATTAATAAGTTTTGTCCATCACTATTTAAATGTCCTGGTGGTGGTCCCCAGTTTTCTTCTAGACGTTCCGAATAAGGTGTGAGGGTCTCATATTCTGACACAGACATTTTATAAGCAATATTCAGTTCGGGACTGGCATACTGTGCTTGTGCGTCATGAATCACTTGTTCCATCAGTTCCTTAGCAGTGTCAGGAACATTCTGTACGTCATATCCATTATTTCTCAATCCTTTGAGAACTTCATGAATAGAACCAAATACATCTAAATAAGCAGCAGTTCCCACGTTACCTTTGTCAGGGGGAAAGCTAAAAACCGTAATGGCAATCTTTTTATCCAATTTTGGTTTACGACGGAGACTAGCCCATTTTAAGGCACGTTGGGCAACTATTTCCACCCTATCCTGCAGTGCGATCGCCCTTCCTGTAGCACCATCTTTACCGGAGAGGATAATTGGTTCAATTGCACCATCCAATTCAGGTATGGCAATTTGTAGAGCTACTTGAATGGGATGTAAACCCAAATCACTATTTAACCATTCTTCCGTGGTTTGAAACACCAGGGGTAGAGCCACCATATAAGGACGGTTGAGCCGTTTTAATGCTTCTATGGCTTTGGGATGGTCTTGTCTTGCAGGTCCACCTACTAAAGCAAATCCAGTTAAGGATACCACCCCATCCACTAAGGGTCTTTGACTTGTGGGCTCATAGAAATAGGCATTCACAGGCTTAGAAAAGTCCAATCCTCCAGCAAACACCGGGAGAACCTTAGCACCTAAAGACTCTAATTCCTGGACTATGGCCACATAATGAGCATCATCCCCAGTAACCAGGTGAGTTCGCTGCAACACTAAACCCACACAGGGTGCTAGAGGGTCTTTTAAGGTTTTGGGAATATCTCTACGACTATTATACCAATTGAGATATTCTTTCACATCTTCAAACATGGTGGGAGCTAAAGGATGCCAAATCCCCATATCGGGATAAACTACGGGTGCTTGATATTCAGCTTTAGCCAGATTCGTTTTGTCTTCACCTTTCAAAACATATTTATCTGCCAACATCAGCAAAAAGTTTTCTAGATTTTCTGCTGAACCACCCAACCAGTATTGAAAACTTAGCATGAAATTTCTTGCATCCTGGGCTTTTTCCATGGGAAGAAATTTTAACACTTGGGGGAGGGTACGTAATAACTTGAGCATTCCATCTTGAAACCCCGCGCCAGATTTTTCCTTGCGCTTTTTCATGAAGTTGGCGATAACCCCTTTAGATTGTCCCAACTGTGCCAAGGAAAAACTACCCATTTTATTCAGGCGCATTACTTCGGGCATAGATGGAAAAACAACCGCTACATCGAAATTATCCCGGTGTGGTGCCACAGCAGTAACCAGTTTCTGTGCTAAATCTTCAATAAATATCAGAGAGGCGATGAATATATTAGCACTAGCTATATCACGTTTGAATTCTTCATAATTTTCTGGATTGCGCAGTTCTTCAATTAAATAGCCACTAATTTCAATCCCTATGGAGGGATGTTTGGCATTAATTTGCCTTACTGCTTGAGATAAGGAACTTTGATATTGAGACTCAAGGACAACATAAACGACCTTGATGAGAGTACGGTCCCCTAAATTATCAGGTTCAATATGTCTAATTGTGGATTTCACCTGGGTGAACATTTAGAAAAGCTCCTTTGATGCGTGTGGTCTGTTGGAAGTTCTTCTCTTCCATTTTCTTAGGCAATTAAGAGTTTTGTACCAGAAAACCCGGGTTGAGTGGGAGTTTTCCTCTGGAACTGAAACAAAATGATATAAAAAACGTAACCATTATTAGCAAATCTTAATGATTTAGCAAGACTTTTTCAAATTCCGACTCACTATTAATTTAGGGAGGCACAATTATTTTGTAGGGTGGGTCGAGTAACGAGACCCATGGGGGTGTTGGGTTTCATGCTTCAACCCAACCTACTTTCATTTTAGACCTCACCTAATTAAGTTAAATTATTTATAAGGAAGGTGCTGTTTGTATCATAATCACCACTTGACTGAAAAAAATCTGTTTGAGCATAAAGTAATTATTGCTACTGATGGCAATGTAATACTGTATCCTGATTTTTTCAGTGTGGAACAGTCTAACCAGTTGTTTTGCGAGTTATATGGTAATATTAAGTGGAAACAAGAAATTATTCATTTGTTTGGCAAAAAAATGCCCATTCCACGACTGACTGCATGGTATGGGGATGAGGGTAAATCCTATACCTACTCTGGAATAGAACAGCACCCAGAATCTTGGAATCCTACATTGAAGTTTATTAAATCTAAAATTGAGGAAATTGTACCAGTTAGGTTTAATAGTGTTTTAATAAATCTATATAGAGATGGTAAGGATAGTATGGGGTGGCACAGTGACGATGAACCAGAATTGGGTAAGAATCCTCTGATTGCTTCCCTTAGTTTTGGTGCAACTCGTCGGTTTTATTTACGACACAAATATGACAAGAGTCAAAAGACTGTTATTGACTTAGAAAATGGTAGTTTACTGTTAATGCAAGACCAGACACAGCACTTTTGGCAACATCAAGTTGGGAAAACAGCTAAAAAAGTTCAATCTAGAATCAACTTGACGTTTAGAATTGTTAATTGACATTAACCGTTAATGTATGGGGGGATTCACCCACCGTAAAGTTTTTTGTACTTTTTAGCCAGGGATCATTTTTGGTTGTTAGTATGCGGGTGCGGTCAATTAGATATCCTAACTTAAAACCTATTAAAACCTAACTGTTATGTTGATTATCAATCATTACTATATTGAATGGATTGAGGACTGGTGCACGGAAAATGGTTGGACTGATTTATTTGTAGAACGTCGTGGTAATTATTGGGCTTTTCCCCCAGGTTGTGTAATTCCAGAGCCCATTCCCATGGACACTTTGAAATTAATTAAACAGAAAAAGGGTGCTACCAATGAGGAAAGATTAATATCAGTTATTGCATTAGTTATTACTCTTCTGTGCATAAGTTGGGCATTTATTTGTGTATCCCCCATGCCCTTAGTTGTTGCTTTTGCTTTTGATGCAGTTACGGTTGCACAATTGGAAATAGAAGAGTAGAGGAGTTTTAATTATCACGGATGTGCAGCTGAATTCCCATTAGTTATTATTAGTTCTTTGCCAAAACTCAAATCTCTCTCCCAACTGTTCTATGGTTAAATTTTGAGTCCAGTATTCTATTAAAGAATAACCTAAAGACCAAGCACCTTGCTGGGGTGTGCCAGAATTTTCTACCAAGAAAGGCCAAAGGGATAATAAATCAAATTCGGTTGTTTTTCTTCCATCCTCTTGGAATGTATTAAGTAGTTTAAATAAATCATAAGACATTTGTAATTTACCAATTACCACAGGTAATTGTTCCACGGGAATTTTTTCCGCTAGAATATAAGCTAGAGCAGGTGAACCTGTAGATAAGGTAGCAACAAATTGCAAAATAGGGTTTTTTAATAAACTGGTAATTCCCTGGGTAGTTGTCATTTGAAAGCTGTAGTGATCAATAATTTTTGCCGATTGGGCAATCCGGATATCTAAGTTACGCAAAAAGCGGGATAATCTTAACTGCTTTGCTGGGTCTAGAACTGATAGCAGTCCACCAGACAATTCTTCTAAATTCCAACCACAACGTTTAGTTTTGGGGTCATCAGTCACCAATGGTAAAACTAAATGAGAGCTATTAATCAAGACTGGTTTGAATTTCTCTTCTCGGTATAATACCGCTTCTCTAATTGCCATTTCCTTGAGTTTATTTCCACTGCGCCAATTATAGGGAGGTTGCCATTCCCTAATTGGACGTAGTTTATCCACTTGAGTAACCACAGCAATAATTGGTAAGTCAGTCATTTGCTTTTGCATATCTTCCAAAAAATCTACATCCATCTGCAAAGCAGGATCCAGTGCAGGAGTTACTAATAAAAGTAAATCTGCTTTTTTTGCATAATCCATCACTAAGTTGCGAAAATCTTGACGGTTTACCTGTTCATAACCAGGAGTGTCACAAAGTTCGACTATTTCACCACTTTCTGTTTGCCAATTATAAGTTGTTATTTTATCCGTACTTGGCAAAACATCAACTTCAGCTATTTCACTGGCAAAAATGGTATTAATTACACTACTTTTTCCAGCACCATTACGCCCCGCAATCAAAATATTCAGAGGGGTTTTTTCTAGCTTTTCTGGTGGCTGAGCTTGCTGAATAATATCCCGCAAGGTTTGAGTTTTAGCTTCTGGTAATTCAGATACGATTAATTCCATTTTTACCCCACCATATAGAACAACTGCTTGTTGACATAAGTTCCTCAAGGTGGCTTCTCTTAATATTTGATTCAGATTAATTAATAATTCTTGTGTAGCCCTATTATTGAGATTATCAGTGGCTTTTTTGGCCATAGCTCCCACAGGATTTAAAAACAACTGGGCAATATCCCACACCTGAAAAAGTTTCTTGGCAGCAGGTTCTAATTGACGATAAACTTCATAGCTTTGATAAACTTGTCCCACACTAACTTGATTTAAAAACGGGGATAATTTTTGCATCCATTTATCCATATCATCCACCGTACCACGAATTAATCCATATACTTGGGGAATGTAAATACTTAACAAGGGATATTTCACTTCTGGGTTATATATATGGGCAATCCCCACTACTAAATCTTCACATCTTTGCCAGAAAGTTTGTAAGTCCTCCCAAATGGCAAGATCATTTTTACCATCATTTAGAACTTTTTGTAATATCCTTTCTACCTGCTCGCTTTTTTCTTTCTCTAAAGAGAAATTCACATCTTTCTCCTCACTCCATGCCAATTCTTCTTTAACCTGATCAAACACACTCTCAATTTGATTAATCATTGGTTTGGTCAATTTTACCAACAGCCAACGCCATCCAGTCAATATTAGTATAAATATACCCCAAATCCAATTTAACCCCCAACTGTTAATTTGTATCCCCGCCAATACAAGTATGAAAGCAATGATTAATACTATAGGCGAGATTAATACTAACCATTGCCAGGATTTTAAACGATTCATAAAAACCACTTATTGTTACTTATTGTCCCCATTTCCTCCCTCTATTTAATCACCATCTCCCTTACCAATATACTCATCACCTCTCCCGGGTTACTAGTTGGCATCAAATCACTCCAATCAGTTGCATGAGCATAACCAAGCACATGTAAATAATGAATCGTACTGATAACTGTCTTCTTCGATCCAATTAACAGGTGTTTTAATGGTTCCCTGCGATCGCCTTCTGGAACTATTTTAGTGCCAACTACTGTAGTGTCACTAACATTCCCGATAAAATTCCTGGTTTGTGCCATAATTTCATTACCTCTGAGTAAAGGGGTGTAAGGTGATCGGGCCCTTCCTGATCAGAAATCCAGATCACCTTACTTTTAAGTATAACAGCTAGTCAAATAAATATGCAAGGGGTTTATAGAAAAAAATTAATAAAATTTGTAAATCTTTTCGACTTGTCAAGCATAAGTGAAAAATGAAAAATTTTACACCTTACAATTACCCACGACAAAGCCAGTCGGTTTTTAACCTAGGAAGCTTTAAGACAATTAATTTCCTGTCTCCCCCACGGACAGTCTCCAGGTAGGGGTTAATTCAAACAATTATAGTTAATCCCATAGAGAGTGCTTCGCGATCGCCCTCTTGAATTAGAGATAAACTAGGATAAGATAATAAGCACATATTCATTAGTATGAACCCCAAAAATCTCCCCCTGGGGATCAACACCCTAGATAAACTACGCGGTAGCAACTGTATTTATGTGGACAAAACACCGCTTGCCCTCCAGTTAATAAAACAGCCTGGAGCCTTCTTTTTGTCTCGTCCCCGACGTTTTGGCAAAAGTCTGTTTATAGATACCCTCAAGGAGATTTTTGAGGGGAATCAGAAATTATTTGAGGGGCTTTATATCCATGACCAATGGGACTGGAGTAGAAAATTCCCAGTGATTAAAATAGACTTTGCTGGTGGGGTATTAAAAAACCGACAAGAGCTGGATCTGCGCATACTGGATATTTTACACGAAAACGCAGAGCATCTGGGTGTGTCCTATGAGTCAACTGATATACCGGGAAAATTGGGAACTTTGATTCGTAAGGCCATGGCAAAATATGGAGAACGTGCGGTGGTGCTAGTGGATGAATACGACAAACCCATCCTAGACAATATAGACAACCCACCTATTGCTGCTGAAATGAGAGAGGGGCTCAAGAATCTATACTCCGTTCTCAAGCAACAGGATGCCAACATCCAGTTCGTCTTCATGACTGGAGTCACCAAATTCTCCAAAGTCAGCCTTTTTAGCGGTTTAAACCAACTCACGGACATCACCATCAGTAGGGACTTTTCCACCATTTGTGGGTACACCCAGGAAGATTTGGAGCAAACCTTTACCCAGCCATTGCAAGGGGGAGACTGGGATAAACTGAGCCTCCGATATAATGGATACTCGTGGCGTGGCGATTCCGTTTATAACCCCTACGATATCTTACTGTTTATCCGTGAGGGAATGGAGTATGGCA
>NZ_LMVE01000034.1:0-1606 GCF_001432185.1 Cylindrospermopsis sp. CR12
AACCGAATTAGGCTTTGAGACACTGGTTCCGTGGTCGGAGACCTGGATGGGCTAGATCCCAACAGTACCAATGTGATTTACCAATGGCAACGCTCTAACAACGATAGTAGTTGGAATAACATCTTAAAAGATGGTGACAAAGCCATTTATGTCGTCACAGATGAAGATCTGAACCAAAACCTGCGAGTGCAAATCACCTACACCGACCTCCAGGGTTTCAGCAGCTAACCCAGACGGTGCAGCTCACATCAAGAGCTTTGGCAACAATATCTTTGGATTCGAAGATTTACCTGCTGGTGTAGGGGTCAATGATTACGACTTCAATGACACGGTCTTCTCCTTTGGTTAAAGCTAAGGTCAGGGAGACCGGGAATGAATTCTCGGTCTCCCCCTACAGATCTGGACTTTAGAACCTACTTCCTGTTTCATCCTAGTCTCAACATGATTCTTGAGAGGTTTTTCTACTCCACAAGCTATCTCGGTAGAGCTTACCCTTGACTTATCCAACAAATCTGATATCATGTTGCCATGGGGTAATTAATCCCGCCCATATCCAAATGAAATATAAACTTCATAAGGTGCTGAGCTTTGACGGTCTACATGATCTCAGTTCGTACCAACTCGACTTACAATGCTGAAAAATTTATTCGCACCACAATATCTTCTTGTCTTGAACAAACCCAAGCCCCTTATGAGATTTTACTATCAGATGATGGTTCAAGCGATCGCTGTTGGCAATCCAGCTAAAATAATTTGGTTTGTTGGGTTTCGTGCCTCAACCCAACCTACGATTACCCACGACAAAACCAGTCGGGTTTAACCGACTTGCGCTTTGAGACCGAGAATTGATTCCCGGTCTCCCCCACGGACAGTCTCCAGGTAAGGGTTAATTTAAACAATGACGAGTAATTCCTTGGGGATCTCCCAATGATGTAAAGAAATGTAAAATAATCGCAATCCTTGGTTTATTTATGCAACAAGTTATGATATTATGCCGGCATGAGGTAATTGTTCCTCCTGTTTCTAAATGAAATATAAACTAAACCATAAGGTGCAGAGCTTTGACGGTCTATATGATCTCAGTTCGTACCAACTAGACTCATATACCTAGGTGGCTAGTGGTAGGATGTCTCTGTCTCAATTTTAAACTATAACGAATAATCACGGGTAATTCGTTGGCGATCGCACTCTCCCTAGTCCGGAGCATCAGGCCTCCTTGGATCGAGCGGGAAAGTGATGTTTTGCTCAAGGCCCATAGTCCTGAGTGTGGCGATTTTATTCTACTGAATGAGCTACAACTGCGCCATGATGCTAAGATGCCCCGAAGAATGCGAGCTTATGCTGCTCTAGTAGAGGAAAAGTATGGGCTACTAGTCTATCCAGTGGTCGTCAATATTCTTCAACCTGGGCCGACGGAGATAATTCGCAGCCGTTATGAGTCCGAAATTATGGGTTGTAGGGCCTATCAGGACTATCGGGTGATTAATTTGTGGGAGATTGAGGCGGAGACGGTGTTTGAGCAAAATCTGTCTTCCTTGCTACCGTTTGTCCCAATTTTGAAGGGGGGTAATAGTGAGGTAAATCTGCGTCAGGCTCTACTCAATCT
>NZ_LMVE01000035.1:0-4986 GCF_001432185.1 Cylindrospermopsis sp. CR12
GGTTTG
This sequence comes from Cylindrospermopsis sp. CR12, assembly GCF_001432185.1. NCBI lineage: Bacteria > Bacillati > Cyanobacteriota > Cyanophyceae > Nostocales > Aphanizomenonaceae > Cylindrospermopsis > Cylindrospermopsis sp. CR12. The sequence continues at coordinate 7 of NZ_LMVE01000035.1, forward strand.
TTGGGTTTTCTCAATCCAACCTACGGTAAATGTTTTTAAAAACAGGCGATCGCTGGAAGTAAAATCAAACCGCTCACCCTATAAGACAAGGAGTTCACATGGACTATAATTAACAGTGGGGTTTGTTGGGTTTTCTCAATCCAACCTACGGGATTATATAATGTTTTAAGGGTATCTGTTTTTCTCTCTGTTGGTTTGTTGGGTTATCCTTTTCTGTTTCATTAATTATAATATGGAATATCGTCGAGCAAAGACACCAGGGGCGACCTATTTTTTCACTCTTGTTACTTATTGTCGTCGTCCCATTTTAGGTAAATCGGAAAATATAGATTTACTAAGGGAAGCGTTTCGATATGTGATGAAAAACTACCAATTTAAAATTGATGCGATCGTTATTTTGCCTGAGCATCTTCATTGTCTTTGGACATTACCTGAAAATGATGGGGATTTTTCGACTCGTTGGCGATTAATTAAAAGTTATTTTAGTCGTAAATGTCAGGTTTCTTGTCAGGGAACAATGACTTTATCTCAGGAGCAAAAAGGTGAAAAACCAATTTGGCAACGTCGCTTTTGGGAGCATCAAATTCGGGATGATCGAGATTTTATTAATCATGTCGAGTATATTCACTATAATCCGGTTCGTCATGGATTGGTAAATGCACCAAAAGATTGGCAGTATTCAAGTTTTCATCGTTATGTTCAAGCGGGATTTTATGATGTTATGTGGGGAGCGGAAGAAAGGCATGTTTTTGGTGGTCATATTGGGCATGAGTAGATATGGATTCAAATGGTTCGTGGGTTAGATTTGTTATTGAGATCCCCGTTGATTTTTTGGGTTTTCTCAACCCAACCTAGGTCATCAAATTAATTTTGGGCCCTTAAATTCTGAGCTACTAAATAAACTTTTGTCCACTCACCTATCACTTTATGGGTCTTCATCTCTAATTTCTCCCCTATTCCTGCTAGAGAATCCCCCCCTTTCCTTCTATCAAGAATCTCCCTACCTAGGGGACTTATCTTCTCCCTCAGCTGCTCCCATTGTTTTGGCGTTAAACCTAAACCATCTTCCTTTAAAGACGTTGATAACCAATTCTCTACTAACTCCGGTTTGTCCTTGATGGCAAAAACTCTAACAGCATGGTAACTAATTTTCTCCCTTAATCTGTATAATTCCTTAATTGGCTGATTCAGCTTTTTAGCAATCTCTTCTTGACTCTTACCCTCTAAATATAACCTCAACCACTCCACCGCTGTTTGTCCCAGCTTCTCTAATAGGTATTCCTCAAATTTCTCTTGCACTTCCTGACGTAACAATTGTTGCTCCTCTACCTTTTGCGCCTCCTGATACTGGGCGATCGCTTCGTCATCTAAAAGATTTAAGTTGCTTTCCGTATCTTCTGTTAATATTTCGTCAGAAACCAGTCTAATCACGTCCTTACCTGGAATTTGAGTCAATCCCCCTCGCTGAATGCGGCGTAAATAATTGACAAACCGATGTGTCAATAAAGGTTGATTACGCACAGGTCGTAAACAGTATTCTTCTAAGCTGGCAAATAATAACATGTCTCGCAACCTTTTATCCCCAGTTGCATCGGCAATTAGACTCATTTGCTGCTGCATATAAGAATCACTTTGCAGCATTTCCTGAATTACCTCTTGCAGTACATCTATCACACTACGCTGGCGATCGCGACTTAAAGAGACCCAGGTTTGAATTTTATTTCTAATTGTGGTAACACTTGCCAAGCGAACCATCAAATTACGATAGGCCTGTTCCCTTCCCACACCTAAATATCGCTGTCGTAGAACTCGCCAGCGATATTCCATAGCCTTTTGAGCAATCTCCAATTCTTTGGGTGTAAACCCTGCAAATCTGGTTAAGTCCGACCCCAAAAGCCAAAGCATAATACTATTTCTAGCGTCATCACTGTTTTCAGGAGACTCAGCAGCGAGTCGTTTCCGCCAATATTCTGCTATATTTGCTGCACTTAGTTCCATAGTAAAATCGCTCAAAATATTTGCTGCACCATTTAAGTCGGCATTAACAAAAGCCGTTTGTATTCCAAAAAGATAGGTTGAGATAGTTACCAAAAACTATCTACCACTGGAGGAGCGGACAATGGGGTTTTCCACCGAGTCTCGATATTGCTGGACTTGATCTGTGTAAGCAATAGGTAAGACAGCTTCCACGTTTTCATGGGGACGGGGGATAATTACCCAGGATTCCAGAGTACCACCATAGACATTTTGTGCTGCTTCCACACCAGCGGCCATGGCAGTTTTCACCTCAGAAACATCACCACGAATATTGATTGTAAAGCGGGCGCTACCAACTCGGATATAACCGACCAAAGTTACCCTTCCAGCTTTAACCATAGCATCTGCTGCTGCTAAAACTGCGGGAAAACCCTTTGTTTCTAAAGATCCAACGGCCTGTAGGGACATTACTAATCTCCTGTATAAATAAAATTACCGGTACAAGTTAAAAAATGCGAAAAGGTTCGGACTTAGAAGTGAAATGGATGGGTAGAATTGTCTCCACATTTTCCGGTGGGTTGGGGACTATGTAATGAGTAATCACCTGACCACCATAAACGGTTTCTTCGGAAGCTATTCCAGCTGCAACAGCGGTTTTCACCTCTGCTACCTGTCCTCTAACAGCAACCAACAACCTTCCACTTTCTGCAATGCCATAGTATACGATTGTGACAGCAGCAGACTTAACCATAGCATCTGCTGCGGCTAAAACTGCGGGAAAACCTAAAGTTTCGATAACGCCAACTGCCATTGGCATGGCTTAACTCTCCTGAATTTCTGTATCAGTGATATTTATTGTAGGGGATTTGGTACCATGAATAATAATCTGGCAAAATTTTGATAGAAGGCCCATCTGCTCGGTTATTCGTACAAAAGGTCTTAATTGGGTATTTTAGTAAGCTTTACACAGCGGTAACATCATAATGCCTAATATTCTATCAATTTGGTTAATATAGTATTCTAGGGAATCAATAAAAACAGTCGCGTTTTCCAGACGCAAGAACTTCCAAACCGTCCCCGTAGAAACGACCCCATAAATATAAGTCAAGGGAGTCCCTCCTTGGGAATTAAACAACTGGGCTGCGACCATTTCGGCAATACACTGTCCCAATCCCCCTTTAATATTTTCATTTTTTGCTTCTACCACAGCGATGACTGGCACTGTGATAAAATACTGTTCCTTAGAATGGCTAATTAAATAATCGCAAAATCCCACCAAACCCCTTTCCGGATCTACATTAAACTCAGTACCGGAAAACAGACTGATTTGGTGTTTAGTTTGACGGCGTAGCTCTGCTAACACTGGGGCGATGAGAAATTCGGAACGGGCTTTTTCTGTATTAATGGCAGTTGCTAAGGGCAAATACTCCTGTAGGGTCTGCTGAAGATAATCTGAAGGTTGGAGAGGTTTGACCTCACAAAACAAATTTTGGTCTTCTTCTACCTGCAAGCTAAAGGTTTTTATTACCTTATCTAGGGTGGTGAACTCACTGTAAGCCATGGCGTAACTTTTGTTTATACATCCAGTTGGGTTTTGGTAAGGATATAGGAATTATAGTACAATCGGTGGACTGGAAATGCCATTTAGTCAGCAATTCTAAATTTGGAATGTAGGTTGGGTTGAGGAACGAAACCCAACAGCTCTATTAATTACATGTAATGCTGCGTGATAAAAAATCACTGATTTCAAACTGATGCAACCCAAACGGAGGATATGGGATTTGTAACATTTTGTAACATGCTCATTGTTTTATTTGAGATAGATATGTTATAATCCCTGTTAGGATTGCTACTGTTAACCAAATATTTTTAAAAACAATTGTGTGAGGTTGTTGGTCGTGGCGAAAATAACTAATCAGGGCTTAAATAGTGCATTGCACCAGCTGTGGGTTTTTTCTTTGTCAGGTGACTTTTGGCAAGTGTTGGATACGGCGTTTGGTACGGAATATAACAGAGAAAATGCCCAAATACTGAGATTGCAATGGCAAAAAGGGGATTTTAGTCAGTTACCGCAAATGGAGATTGTAGATAGCGGTATTCTAGGCGATGGTAATGGTGCCTACTCGTCAAGTGAGAATAGGATTTATCTGTCTAGCAAGTTAATAGAGAAGGGCACTTTAGGTTTAGTTAGCAAGGTGCTTATAGAAGAAATAGGGCATTATGTAGATGCTTATATTAATACAGTGGATAGTCCCGGAGATGAAGGGGCGATTTTTGCTGCATTGGTGCAGGGTGAGGTGTTATCTCCCAATGTGTTAGCGGAATTGAGAAATGAGAATGATGGAGGTTGGTTAGAGGTAAATGGTCAAAACCTAGAGGTAGAGTATAATAACCCCACCGTGAGTTTATCCCTCACTTCACCCAGCACCGTTACAGAAGATGGCCCCCAAAACCTATTTTATGTATTTAGTCGCACTGGGGATGTAACAAATTCCCTAACTGTCAACTTTAACGTGAGTGGAAGTGCCACCTTAAACGACGACTACGTGCAACGGGGAGCCACCAGTTTTGGCACTAGTACCGGTAGTGCGACCTTTGCAGCAGGGTCCAGTGTGGTCATTCTCAGTTTAGACCCCAGTTCAGATGTGGTTAGTGATGGGAATGAAACGGTGGCGCTGACTTTGGCAGCAGGGACGGGATATGCGGTGGGTACTAGTAGTGCGGTGACTGGCACTATTTTGGATAATGATGTGGCGCCGGGGACTGTGGTTAGGGGGAGTGTTGCAAAGAGTGAATACTTTAGGACACGGCATGAGTATCGTAATAGTTATGCCTTTGCGGCGCTAAAAAGCGATGGCTCTGTTGTTACCTGGGGTGACTCTGGTGGCAGTAGTGTGAGCAGCAGTCTCACTTCCGGTGTCACCCAGATTTTCTCCAATAATAGTGCATTTGCGGCGCTAAAAAGCGATGGCTCTGTTGTTACCTGGGGTGCCCCTGGTGCTG
>NZ_LMVE01000036.1:0-3771 GCF_001432185.1 Cylindrospermopsis sp. CR12
ATCATAAGACAACCTAACGTAGATATAATTGAGAAATGCGATCGCATTTTTCTAGGGTAGACATTAATGAGCGGTAATTCCTTTAGCTTTGAGATGGGGAATTGATTCCCTCCTCCGCTGCTTCTTTATCCTTCCTACGACCACCATAACTATAACCGTAGTAATAATCATGATATTGATGAATGCTCTTATTGTATTGATTGGCAACTATACCTAATACATTAATAGATGACTGCCTCAGAGCATCCTGAGCTTGCTTAATCATCGAGCGGTCTGTCCTGTGCATTTTGACCACTAAAATCAAACCATCTGTTTGCGAAGCCACCAGTCTACTATCCACTATACCCATAACAGGTGGTGTGTCGTAAATTACTAAATCGAATTTTTCACGAAAGTATGCCATCATTTGTTTCATCTTCTCAGATGAAATTAGTCGCATGGGATCTGGCGGTTGAGTTCCCGAGGTAATTACTGATAAAGTATCCAAATCCGGTAACTTTTGCATTACCTCATCAGGAGTAAGATTTGAGGTGATAGCATTGCTTAAACCAACTAAGTTGGGTAAGTTTAACCTCTTGTGTACTTGAGGAAGTCGCAAATCAGTATCCACCAGCAAAACCCTTCTTCCCACAGAAGCTGCCATTTGAGCTAGATGTAGTGCCAATGTACTTTTTCCCTCCCCTTTGAGAGCAGAGGTGATGGCTACAGACTTGACAACTTCGTCGGAGTTGAGTAACTGAATGTTGGCATACAGCACTTGCAAAGATTGCCAAAAATGACCCTCTCCATAATAACCATATCCATAACCATATCCATAACCATACCCGTAGCCTTTCTTCTTTTTCTTGCGAGAGAAAAAGGGAAGGGGTATATCTAATGGATTGGTTTTAGCAGGTTTATTTTGGCTTTGGTCAGAATCATGGCGATATTGATAGCTGATACCAACATTTTTCATTCTCGGGAAAGTCCCCAATAGGGGGAGTTTGGTCCTCTCCTGCATGTTGATGGCATCATGATAGGAGTTGTCTAGTTTCTCTAAAAGGAAGGCGATCGCAACACTTATAGATAAGCTGCCAATTAGTCCAATCAATAAACTCTGGTAGATTTTAGGAAAAACTGGCAATTCAGGCGTGATTGGAGCTTGGACCAGTTCCCAAGGTATTTCTGTTTGGGCTACTTCAATGGCCAGTTTTTCCCGGGCTTCTAAGAAGCGATTTAAACTTTCACTAGCTAGTTGTAATTTTCTTTGCAGATCCGTGTTTTGTCTGGCTAAACGGGGTAATAGATCGAATCTGGCTTTGCTTTGCTCTTGCGCTCTGGTGATTTCTCTGTTTTCCGATTCTAGTAATAAAATAGTATTGGCCACTTCCGCTATTTTCAGACCTATATATCTCTCTTTCTCTTTTTCTATGAGAGGTAATATGTTTTGTCTTTTTTCTTCTAATGTTGTTATATATGGATTATCCCCTTGAAATCTGGCTAGTTCTCCAGATAGTTGGGCTTCTATTTGTCTAAGCTGAATAACTAATATATTGTAAGGCGACTGAGTTTGACTCTGAGTCTGGTTTAATGCAGCTTGTTGTCCTTCTGGTGTGAGCAATGTGGCATAACTGGTTCTAGCCACAGCCAACTTCTGCTCTATGGCTATTCTTTGTGTTTCTAAGCTCTGAATTTGCTCTACCAACTTACCGGACTGATCCTCTGGATTAACAAACTTGTACGTTTGTCTAAATACTTGTAGTTCGCGCTGTAGTTTATCCACAGTAGCGCCAATTTTAGGTAGTTGTTCGTCTATAAACCTTAGACCTTGATTTAATTTAGTCTTGCGTTTCTCTAAGCTATATTTTAAATAAAATTTGGACAGGGTATTTAACACCAAGTCAATTTCCGCCCGATCTGGACTTTTATAGGTAATTTCTAGAACTTTAGTTTCAGCTGATCTCTGGATGGCTAAGTTTTTGATAAATAAATCGTATGTAAGCTCAGGATATTGAGATTGTATGTCAGGTAGGGCCTGATTAAGCAATTCAGGGCTTTTGAGAACTTTAATTTGGCTATCGTAGTCTAATCCTGATTGGTCAAGTTGAGTGCTTTCTAGGGCTGCGGTCAGTAAGTTATTTTTTTCGCCACTAACTGGTTCTACTAAAATCTCAAAACTGCCTTGGTAAATTTTTTCTGCTGTAAACAGGTAGTAACTACCTCCAGCCATGATCAGGGAGGCAATTGTCAAAATGCCTAATGCTCGTCTTTTGAGGATGGACATTATCTCTTTAAGATCAATGTCATCCTCAGTTGTTTGAAGGGATATCAGGTTCCCAGAGGATATCACTTCTGGTTGGAGAATAATATTTTCTTTTTCTCTGGTGATGAGACTTTTGCTTTCGTTGGTACTGTTCATACTTAACTTATGCTTGACATTGAAACTACGGAGAATTCATTTTCAGCAGAGGGTATTCTTACTGATTGAACAAAGTCAACCCGGACTATATGGATATCATATCATAAACTGTACAAGTTTAACATTTTAATACAAATTAACAATTCGGTTTTCAACCGACTGGTTTTGTAGTGGGTTATTGTAGGTTGGGTTGAGGAACGAAACCCAACAAACCAACAGGATATGTATAAATGCGATTGGGAAGCACACAGAATTAACCAGGTAAACGTACGGACAGTTCATAGAGTGTTTCTGGCGCAATATCAATTTCCCCGGGCCACACCACTGTGCCATAATTGACAGAGGCCAGTCCAAAAAAACCTGGATTTTTCAATGGTTGAAAGACAGTCATGTCCAGATAGGGACGCATATCGAACCGACGTTTTTCGTCATTACTAAATCTCAAAATAAGATGGAAGTCTGATTCAGCAACAACGGTAAATACTCTTATCATAAGACAACCTAACGTAGTGGTTCAATCTTGAATATAGGCTCACCCTTAACTGCTAATGACCAATCAGCCATCAGCTCTTCTTCATGTATTACTATCCATGCCTGAAGCATTCTCAATTTTTTGGGCGGCAACACACCTTGAACAATCTCCCCATCTGGTATAGAAACAACTGCTTCCGCACCTTGATACTCCACATGCAGATACGGCAAATTGTGTTGCTGGATATCTGTAAAAAACATTCGGATAATCAAACCATAAAACATACTAATGGTAGGCATAGGTGGTTCCTGTTTATTGGGGAATAATAACGATCTGAGAGTTGATGCCATTTCTCTAGTAATTCTAAAGGTTTACTTGTGAAGCTTGGGATATCGTAATCAATCCGATAAGCGATCGCATTTTATTCTAACTCGAATTAAGAGCATAAGCGTTAACCGACACTAGCAATAATCTGCCCAATATCTTTAGGAGTTGCACCTGTTGCCAACATTGCTCGAATTAACAATTCCACCGAATCACTACCATTCCCAGCATTAGCAATCCGAGGTTGACTGGAGCCAATTTTAGAAGCGAGTTCAACCTGAGTCATCAATTTTTGCCGGCGCTCCTTCAAGCTGCGACTAAGAACCAGTTTGATTTCAAGCAAAAACGCTTCTTCTGGTGTTAACTCTAAAAAGTCTGAGACGGTCCCAACTTTCCAACCTTTAGATTCCAAACGTTCCTTCTTAAGTTGTTCCATCGATTTGCTCCTGTGGGTCGGTATTGTATTTGCCCAAACGCTTTTTGCAAATGTCAATTACGTTTTTAGGTGTTGATCTCGTTGTTTTATTAAAAACCTCGACAATCAAGATTGCATCGTCTTAGGAATGTTTATGACCGC
>NZ_LMVE01000037.1:0-4018 GCF_001432185.1 Cylindrospermopsis sp. CR12
TTGACGAATTATTAATATTTCCTTAGCTGTTAAAATATGTTCTTTGGTAATAGCAATACTTCTATCTTTTACCATTTTTTCTACAATTTCCTTAGCTAAAGCATTCACTAACCAAGGTTGTCCTTGGGTTAAATCATAAGCTGTTTCTATAGCTTCAGGTGTGAAAATTTGCCCAGTTGCTGCTGTATGTTGTTGATATAATTCTCCTACTTCTGCAAGATTAAAATTTCTCATAGTCAAAGAAGCAACTTTTATATTAAAAGGACTAGAAGTATTTAATCTGTCACTACCTCCCGATGCTACTTTATAATCTCGCACATCTCGTAAACCAATTAATCCTACTGATGAGGGAAAATTTTCTGGACGGTTAGGAAAACCATCTCTTAATTGTCGTAAAACTGAAATTAATGTTTGGTCTTGTAAAGAATCAATTTCATCTATAAATAATACTATGGGACGATTTATAGCTTTTGCCCAAGCTGATAAAAAAGCCTTAATTCTGCTTCCTGGTTCTTCCTGTTGCCATTGTTTAATAGGTGGTTGTAATTCTTTGGGTAAGCGGATATTTATTGTATTATACCATGCCCCTAAAATTGCTAATTCTGCGGTGGTAGGATCATGATTAAATGCACTGCCTACTTCTACGGATACCATGACTGCGGCATAATTTCCGCTGTCAGTAAGTTGCTGTGCCAGGGATAACATGGCGGTGGTTTTCCCTGTTTGTCGTGGTGCGTGTAGGACAAAATAACTACGTTGTTGAATTAACGCCTCTAAGTCTGGTAATCTGACTGTGGGAGATAGGACATAGTGGATATCGTTTGAACATGGACCTGCAATATTAAACCAGCGAGTCATGATGATTTTGGTAATAGGTGAACTCTTTAAGTTTACACATTTATTTGGAAATGTTGGAGAATTCACTCCCCTACGGCCAACTTTGTAAAGAAGTGTAAATTAATCCCCATATTTCCTTGACTTAATAAAAAAAATTTGATATAATTAAGTGACACTAGGGTAATTAATAGATAGCTGCCCAAATCTAAATAAAATATAAGCCGAACCATTAAGGTGCAGAGCTTTGACGGTCTACATGATCTCAGTTCGTACCAACCCGACACCCACAGCTACCAGGGTCGAGTGTCAGGGGTTTTCTGTACCAATATTATAAAGTGTAATTTAAAGCACGCTTTAAAATAGCCCAAGCCAACCGCAGGATAAGTAAGAATGCAAACCAAATTATCGCAGGTGCAACCCACCTTATACGACAGTGATTACCATCTCTGGGTACTCGAAACTGTGAAACAACTGGAGAGTCGTGACTTTAACTCCGTTGACTGGAATAACTTAATCGATGAGGTGCGGGATTTGAGTAGACGGGAGAAAAGACGCATGCAAAGTTTGCTCACCCTGTTAATAGAACACCTGCTGAAAAGCACTTACTGGGAGTCAGAAAAACCGACAAATTTAGCGCATTGGCAAGCCGAAATCACTAACTTTCGTAAACAGATCAAAAGAGAATTAAAAGCGAGTCCCAGCCTCAATACCTATCTAAAAGAGATATTTATAGAATGTTATCAAGACGCAAGGGAAATTGCTGCCAGGCGATCTCAATTACCGCTCATTACTTTCCCAGTCGAACCTACTACTGACCTGGAGACAATTTTAAATGAGAATTGGTTTCCGATTTAAGATTTTAGCTTGAAATAAATTCAAATATACCCTAATTAATGCAACAGATGTTGGGTCGTTATTTGCAGAAACTAGACAGTGGTTAATCAAGAGCCAGCGAGATTTTCTGAAATTCTCATTCCCTGTGCTTGCATCTTATCTAAAACATCTTTGCTTATTTTATCAAAAAATTATCAATAAAATTAGTAATTTCCTGATAAAAAACCCGCCCTTTTTCCCTACTACTACTCGCAGTTACTAATAACCTTAAAGTTTCCACTAATGAACTGATAGTAGCATCACAAACCAAATCAAACAACTGATTTAAATCATCTTGGTTTCGTTGTCCATAGGACAAAGCATGAATATAATCATTACGAATTTGATTATTAATCACTACAATAGGGTATCCGGCACGAATTAACAATAAATTCATTAATAATCTAGCCGTTCTGCCATTCCCATCTCGAAAAGGATGGATAGAAACAAAACGATAATGTGCCATGGTTGCATATTCTACAGGATGGAGTGTTAAAGCAGCATCTGAATTGAGCCAGATCACAAAATCTGTCATTAATTGAGACAGTAAATAATGGGGAGGATAAATATAATTTGTCCCTGCTGCCATTACATCTAATTGCCGATAACAACCCGCTTCATCAGGGTGAATTTTCCTCAGAATTAGATTGTGAACTTGTTTAATTTCCCATTCATTAATTACTGTATCTTTTTGTGCTAAACTTTCAATATAGTCAATCGCCTCCTTATGTCCAACTACCTCTAAATGTTCATCAAGAGTCTTCCCACCAATTGTAATTCCTTTGGTTAACACTAACTCAGTTTCACTTTGAGTTAAAGTATTGCCTTCAATGGCATTAGAGTTATAAGTAAAGCGGACATCATACAGCTTTTTGATTTCGGCGATTATTGTTTGGTCAAATGGTCTAAACTCATCTAACCAGGCTTTTAACTTATCTATTTGTTCTAATTTAATCTGGTAATTCATGCTAATATAGTTACTGATTAAAGCAGTTAAGGAAAAATCTGTTTTTTGACTTAAACCAATAACCTGATCAATAAACAGTTCATAAAGCTGAGAATAAGAACTTGTTGGCATCCGTACATTGTCCGACCTTAAATGTTTGCTGATTTTAAAAGTATAGTTGAGATATGATTTACTTGTCAACAGCATCAGATTTTTTGCATAAGTCTAGAGAATATGGCGATTAATTTACATTTCTTTACCGGTTATGCATTGAGTATTTTTGAAGCGAATGCGCTATCACGCTCTATCAGGCCAAAAGTCAGGACTCATGACCTAAATGGACACACTTGAGGAAATTGTTCATCTGGTAAATCAGTTTCGGCGATCGCTAAATCCCTAGCTTCCGACCAGCTTTCATTTAACGCTTCCTGTAAACGGGATTTTAGACCAGGATTTCGCCTCAACAATTTAGCAATAGCTGTGCGTTGAACACAGATAGTTGCTCGCCAACTATTTGTCTGCTTCCAATACTGAATTTGCCATTTGAGCAGATGGGCAATTAGTTGCATCAAACTAGTGATGATTCCCCAAGTCTTCTAATTCCTCAATCAAATGACCTAAATCTAATTGCTCAAATTTCCCTTCCCGTAGCAGGTTAGATTGCTGGTAAACCCACCTATAGAAGTCCTTTTCATAAGTAATTTTACTCATTAACATATGCTCCAATTAGAAGTGGGCCCCTCCCAACTACTATTGGGTTGGGGAATTCACTCCCGGGCAGCTTTGTAAAGAAATGTAAATTAATCGCCATATTCCCTTGACTTATAAAATAAATCTGATACGATTGCCATCAGGCAAGTTATTAGCCGCTCAATACAAATAAGCTAAACCATAAGGTGCAGAGCTTTGACGGTCCGCAGGATCTCAGTTCGTACCAACCAGACTCACCCACAGCTACGAGAGTCGAGAGGCATGGTACTTCTGTCTCAATTTTAACCTATAACCAATAATCACCCACAGCAAAACTGGTCCGATTAAACTCAACGACGTTGTCACCAACCCCGTTGGTTTTCAAAACCGTCCATGAAAGTTTCCCTTCACACAGCTCCTCATGCAATAGCTATATTCTGGAGATAGATAATTAATTTAATACAGCTAATACCAAGTTAATTGTTCTTCATGATTCTTTGCTTCCCCGGTATCGAGGTTTTGCCCCTTAAAAACTGACGTATTGTCGTGATTTTTATTTCTGGTAGCAGGCACTGGGCGTTGCATAATAGAGGTATGAATTGAGGTAATCTACTGTGCATTGTCCAAACTGCGGGTCTTCCAAAATCAGAAAGAATGGCAAACGTCGAGGTA
>NZ_LMVE01000038.1:0-1400 GCF_001432185.1 Cylindrospermopsis sp. CR12
CGCCTGAGAGAAACGACGGGCACTAGTGTTAGTATCACAACCATGCATCGAGCCTTAGAAAAGTTGGGTCTACGTCATAAAAAAAAGTCTAAATGCCAGTGAACAGGAGACTCCACGTGTTCAAGAATTAAGGCATGATTATCGTCGTTGGGTAGATACAGTTGATATTAGAAATTTAGTGTTTTTAGATGAATCGGGGATAAATTTAGGGATGTCAAGGTTGTTTGCCAGAAGCCAAGATGGACAAAGAGCAATTGGTAGCGTACCAGGAAACAAGGGCAAAAATATTTCTCTGATTGGTGCTTTAAATAGCGATCGCATTTTATTCTAACTCAAATTAAGAGAGCGATTGCTAAAGAATGAACCATGATCATGATTTGGTTAAATCACCACCCCCAATTTTAACACAGTTGTCTTAATTATGTCAATCATTCCGCTCTGTAGGATCTACCCAAAGCTTTTAACCCATCCTACAAATAATTGTCCCTCCCTAATTATCCTGGGGCGATCGCTCTAAAAAATACTTAACGAATAATGATAATACAACCTATCAAGTGCTTGATTTGTTTATCTTAAACCGCGACCCCCAACTTGTCGGGGGATGAATCGCGGAAGGTTTCAACTGTTACGCCACATAAAACTACGCAAATTCCACTTGTTCATAAATGTCGGTTATTTTTAGTTGTAATTTTAAAGACTGCATCGAGAAGGTTTCTGCGCCTTTTTCATATTCCGTAAGTAGCCATTGACCTTGACTGGTTTTGGTAAACTGTTCAATGTTAACGCTATATTGATCAACCAAAATATACTCTTGTAGTTCAGGAATGGAACGATAATGGGTGAACTTGGTGCCGCGATCATAGTCTTGAGTTGACTGGGATAAAACTTCTATAATCAGCAAAGGATTTGTAATCGTAGTTTTACCTTGATAGTAAACAGGATCGCCGCTAATCACCATTACATCAGGGTAAGTATATTGGTTGTAACGAGGTATCCAGAGCCTTACATCGCCAATGAAGACTCGATAGTGTTGACCTTTCAGAGCTACCTTTAGGGTAGTGCATAAATTAGTTACTATTTCATTGTGATTAGTGGTACCTCCAACCATGGCGACTATTTCTCCATTTCTGTACTCATGCTTATATTCCGCCTTTTCTTCTAGAGACAAATATTCTTCTGGAGTAGAAACTTTTTTAGGCTTATCCTCAGCTTTTTTCTGCTCAATGATACTAACTGTCATAACTTAATTCTCCAATTATTCCATTGCTTATAAGTAGAGATGCACAATTATTTGTAGGATGGGTTAGCGGTAGGGTAACCCATGGGGGTGCCAACCTATGTTAATCTTACTTACTATCGTACCCGGTAACCTTAGGTCACTGGATTTTTTCAACGGTTAT
>NZ_LMVE01000039.1:0-5309 GCF_001432185.1 Cylindrospermopsis sp. CR12
TTTTGCCTCAGACTATAAAAGTCTTTGTTCATTATTAGGAAAAAATGTGGGAAAGACAGAAAAGTATGATATTCCCATAGATAAGAAATCAATTCAAATAGAGTCAGCATCAGCGGATAACTTAACACATATTGCTGATAAATCAGTACATGCAATAATTACCGACCCTCCTTATTATTCAACCATTCAATATGCGGAACTGGCAGACTTTTTCTATGTGTGGCTAAAACGCAGTCTAGGAGATATATTCCCCGAACTTTTCTATCTGGAACTAACAGATAAAGAAAGAGAAGCTGTCGCTAATCCTTCCCGGTTTAGGAATATGGGAATATCCCCAGAAATCCTAGCGAATCAAGACTATGAGGCAAAAATGTCCATGGCTTTTGCTGAATACCACCGGGTTTTGCGTGATGATGGAGTGATGACTGTTCAATTCAATCATAAAGATTCTGGTGCTTGGGATATTTTAGCCAAGTCTCTGATGGATGCTGGTTTTGAAATTACAGCTTCCTGGGCGGTTAGTACAGAAAATCCTCAAAATCTCCACCAGGCTCAAAAAAATGCGGTTTCTAGCACCGTTCTATTAGTGTGTCGTAAACGTTATCCCCATGCTGAACAAGGTTGGTGGGATGATGTGCGTCTGGAATTACGTAATACTATCTTGAGTAAAGCTCCAGAAATTGAACGCTCCCTAACTGCAGATTCTAGACCTGCACCGGATAGGGTGGAAGACCCCCGTCAAAGAATTAAGCCTCCGGGTATTGATTTATGTTTGACAGCTTATGGTAGTGCTTTAAGTGTGTTTACCCGTTATAGTTCTATATTGGATAGTACAGGAATTAAAGTAGAGCCTAAAGCAGCTTTTGAAGAAGTGCGTCAAGCTATAGTATCATACCGATTAGAAAGGTTGTTGGCGGGGAAGGATTTTCATGGGGTGGATACTTTGACTCAATGGTATATTCTGGCTTGGGATACTTTTGAAGCGCGAGAATTTCCTTTTGATGAAGCTAGACAATTGGCTTTGGCTGTGGGGGGTTTTGATGTTTCTGATTTGGTGAAAAAATATAAGTTGTTGGATTCTGCTAGTGGTTTGTGTAAGCTGTTAACTCCAGAACAAAGGTTGAAGAAACGGGCTTTTTCTGTAGTAGATAGGGAGTTTTCTGGTGTGAATTTGGTAGATGGAATTCATGCTATAATTTGCATTTATCAAATAGAACAAAAAATAGAGTTTGTCAGAAGGTTCTTAAAAAATACAGAATTGGTAAGTAAGGATGCTTTTATGAAAACTTTTGAGTTGGTTTTGAAGGTGATTCCTCAGATAAAGGATGAAAGAAAACGAATTATAGAGGAGAAGGTGTTATTGGATTTATGGTTGGCTATGGATGAGATAAAGGCCAAGGTGTCTTATGAACAAATGGAGTTGCCATTTAATCTATCAGGAACAAATGATGAGCCAACTCAAATATCCCTGTTTTAGGTGTGATGGAGATTTTTAAAAACTGTTTTGGTCGCTGGTTGGAGCTATGGGTTATTTTTTGGGGGGAGATCTATTTATAAAAGGGGTTAGGATTTGTGAAAAGTCTACGGAATAAGTCTTGGAAAATCAGTTATTCTAGCAATGGTGACAATACAATTGCTGATTTCTATATTCCTGCTCTATCTGCTGCGGTTCAATATGATAGAAAGTCAGGTTTTTTTAGTAGTTACATACTGAGTAGGGTGGCTAGGGGTTTGGGAACAATGGTTGATAATGGGGGTAAAATGCGTCTGATTATGGGATGTGAGTTTACTCCACAAGATTTGGAAGCTATCCAAAAAGGATATTCCCTGCGTGACGCTTTATGGGAGCGTTTGGATGCTAGTTTTACTCCCCCAGAAAATTTCGCTCAGTTAAAACACCTGGAAATTCTCAGTTGGTTAATTGCTAATGAATGTCTAGATATAAAAATAGCTGTTCCTCTCAAACAAAATGGTTTACCTGATGTGGAACAGTTAGATTCTAAACATATCTTTCATGAGAAGGTGGGGATTTTTACTGATATTAATGGTGATAAATTGGTATTTAATGGGTCGAATAATGAATCTATTGGGGGATGGGAAAAAAATGTTGAGTCCTTTCATGTGTATTGTTCTTGGGAGGGGGGAAGAGAGTTAGATAGGGTAGAAGAAGAGGTTTCTCGTTTTGAGCAACTTTGGTTTGATATTTCCCCTAACGTGCGGATATTTGATATTCCTGATGCAGTGCGAGAGATATTACTGCGTTATACACCTACTTGCCAACCTACTAGTAATAGTCACTTAGATTTTGATTCTGTTCCAGAGGATGACTTTTCACAGATGCTACACTACCAAAAAGATATGGTAGGTGTCAGTCAAGCACCCGTTGAACAAACTCCATTTATTACAGAAGAGGAAAAACAGTGTTTCAGGGAGTTAACAAATATAGACCAAAATGCAGGGTGTTTAGATTACTGTCTCAAATCTATACCTATTTCTCCCTGGCCACATCAAATTAAAATATTACGCCGGGTGGGAGAAACCTTTCCTACAAGTTATTTAATTGCGGATGAGGTGGGGTTGGGTAAAACTATTGAAACAGGGTTGATTATACGTTATCTATTGTTGACAAAGAAAATAGAACGTGTCCTAATTTTGAGTCCTGCTAGTGTACAGTCACAATGGCAAAAAGCATTGAGGGAGAATTTTAATCTACATTTTTGGAGTTATACCCAAAGTTCCTTAACTGTTGACAGTGAATTTTTAATGAGAAGGAGTGAGAGGGGTAAACAGGGGGTTTGTGGCAATCCTTGGAATGCTGAGAATTTAATTCTTGCTTCTTCTCATTTAGTGAGAAGAGCTGACCGAATGGAGCAACTTTTGGCAGCGGATTGTTGGGATCTGGTGATTCTGGATGAAGCTCATCATGCTAGAAGAAAAAGTCCCCAAAATAGAAAGGAAACTCCTAATCTGCTTTTAAAATTGATGCAAAGGTTAAGAGAAAAGACTCAAGCCTTAATATTGCTGTCTGCTACTCCTATGCAAATTGATGTGATAGAGATTTTTGATTTACTGAATCTTTTAGGATTAGAGGGTCATTGGGGTTACAGTGATAATTTTTGTTATTATTTTGAAAGTCTAAATCAATGTTCTGCGCTGGGGATTAAACCAGAGTTAATAGATTTTTGGCAGCTCATGTGTGGGGACTATTTTCAAAAAGGGGGAAAACCTTGCCCTAATTTACAGCAATTACTTTTACAACAAGATAAACTGTTAGCTTATAGAGTTCAGGATACTTGGCACAAATCCCAGAAAATATTGAATTATAAAAAAATCCTGGGGGATGAGTCATTTTTGAATGGTTCTCGGCAATTTTTAACTACTAATACTCCTTTAAAGGATTTAATGTTTCGTCATACTCGTGAGACTTTAAGGCAATATTATAAGAGGGGTTTATTAAAACGGGATATACCTAAAAGAATCGTGCAAGATAATGCTATTGCCCTGGAACCATTCAGTGAAATTCCGCTGTATATAGCTGTTAGTGATTACGCTCGTCATTTTTATAAGTTAGCTCAAAAGGATGGGCGCAGTTGTCGAGGTTTTTTAATGACTCTATATCGTAAACGTTTAACCAGTTCATTTTATGCGGTAAGGGAGTCTTTACAACGGGGGTTAAATTGCCTGTTGGCAAAGCAGGGAAGTTTTATTACGGATGATGATTATGTGGATGTTGATGATGCTGGGGATGAGGTGATTTCTGGGATGGAGTCTTTGTTTGAGGATGTTGACCCCCAGGAAATTGATTATTTACAAAATTTGTTGCAACAGTTTGAAAATATGGGTAAGGATAGTAAACTCTCTTATTTTTTCCAAATTTTGCGTGACGAACTTTTAGAAAGGGAAAGTGTTCTGGTTTTTACCCAATATACAGATACTATGGACTATTTAAGAGATAATCTTAAACAATTATATGGTAGTCAAATAGCATGTTTTTCAGGAAGGGGGGGAGAATTATTAAAAGGGGGAGATTGGTCGGTGGTGTATAAAAATCAGATTGTCTCTCTTTTTCGGGAAGGTAAAATCAAAATTCTTTTGTGTACGGAGTCAGCTGCTGAAGGACTAAATTTACAAAATTGTGGTGTATTAATTAATTATGATATGCCTTGGAATCCTATGCGGGTTGAACAAAGAATTGGCAGAATTGATAGAATTGGACAAAGGTATGATACGGTTCGGATCCATAATCTTTATTATGATGGGACGGTGGAAGCTAAGGTTTATAAAAAACTGCGCGATCGCATTAATGCTTTTTCTAATGTGGTGGGTAATTTGCAACCAATTCTAGCTCAGACTCCTACGTTCATAGAGAAAGCTGCTATGAGTGCGGATCCCGAGGAGGAAGATGTGTTAATGTCGGAGTTGGATTCTACTTTAGATAGTCCTTTAGGGGTGGGGTTTGAAGCCATGGTAACTATGGATATAGAGGGTGATTTAGGAGTGATTAATCAACCCATTTTCCCCACCGGTATAACACCAGAGAAAATAGAGAATGTGGTGACTAGGTCGGAGTTTTTAAAAACAAAGGGGATAGATTTTGAAAAGATATGTGAAAAAATATGGTTGTTAAAATATGAGGGTGAAGAATATGAGGTCACCTTTTATCCAGAAATTTTTGGAGAAAATCCTTGCCTAAAATTACTGAATTTTGGGGAACCGCTTTTTACCCTTTTGTTATCTCAGAATGTAGGTTGGGTGGAGTAAGGAAACCCATCTTACAAATAATTGTGCTTCTCTACTTAGTCTAAATATGGTTTAATTAAACATAAGTGGTAGGACAAAAAAATCTAATGCGTAATCTAAGAGGTTATCTATGTTAAGTACCATATTTAAAACCTGCGCTCCTTGGGAGGAAATTTTAGCAGGGGAACTGTCGTTAGATCTATTCGCTGCTAAGTTGGAATCGGTAGTAAAAGGTACAGCACCTAAAGTATATAATGACCCGAAAACCTTTTTTGAAAATACTTTTGCTACGGATGGCTTAAAAAATTTAATTACTGAAGTATTTGGTAGACTAAGTGGAACTATGGTAGGTTCACCTATCATTCGATTAGAGACTAGCTTTGGTGGTGGTAAAACCCATGATGAAATAGCTTTATGGCACATTGCTAAACATGGTAGAAAGATTCCCGGTATAGAAAGATTTACTGATAATATTGAAATTATACCAAGTTATGCGGTTAAGGCTGGGGCTATTGCCTGTCAAGACTTAGAACCTGCGGATGGGGTGTTTCATAGGGATACGGGAATTA
>NZ_LMVE01000039.1:5485-7644 GCF_001432185.1 Cylindrospermopsis sp. CR12
GGGAGGTGAGGGAAGCTCTTTCTATTTCTGCTAGACAGGAAAGAATTATCAAACCTAGTACGGATGTGGAGATATATAATATAGTTAAGCAAAGAATGTTTAGTAGTATATGTTCTAATGCGGCAAGGGATGCTGGGAGGGAATATATGCAAGTTTATAAGAACAGTCGATTAGATCTACCTAGTGGATGTAAGGATAGTAGTTATGCTGAAAGTATTGAACAGAGCTATCCATTTCATCCTGAACTATTTAATCTACTGACTAAGAAGATAGCATCCATTCCTAATTTCCAGCGCACGAGGGGAGCATTACGGTTATTGGCTATAGTTATTCGCTATCTTTGGCAAGAATTGGAAGATTTAGCTGAGAATTCAGCTATAATGGGTGAAAATTCACCTTTTTGGATTCCTATGATCCATCCCCATCATATTCCCCTGGGTATGGAGGAAGAAATCACCAGTGATTTAACTTCTCGTTTGGATAGACCACTGATGCGAATACCTATCCAAGCAGATATTTACAATCCAGATGGTCGGGAAGCACATAGTCAAATACAGGATAAGGAATGGAGTGCAGCAGACAAACCACCTTTTACTAGCTGGGTTACCAGAACTATTTTTCTTAATTCTATCAACCAAGGGACTGCAGCAGGTATTCGGGTTTCGGAACTGAATTTATGTTTGCTCACACCTGGTATGGATATTGGTTTTGTACAAACGGTTTTAGAGAGATTAGGAGAGGTTGCTTGGTATTTAGATTATGACCAATTTACATCTACTGCTAGGTTTAAAGAAGAACCATCACTCAATAAGGTGATTGCTCAAGAAAAGGAGCAAGTAACTACTACAGAAACGAAGGAACGTTTAAGAAGGGAACGGGATACAATTTTTGCAGATCATTGTTTTAAACTGGTTTCTGGTCCGGTGAATCCCAGTGATGTGGATGATGTGGCGGATTATATAGCTTTATGTGTAATAGATTTTGATGAAGCAACTATTTCTGATACTACCCAAGTTGCGCCCACTTTAGTGGAAAGAGTTTTTGAAAACACGGGAGAATCGGGAAAATTCCGGATTTATAAAAATCGATTATTGTTCCTGGTGGCTAATAAGCAGGAGTTAGAACGTAGTTTGGATAACATGAGGGAATATATTGCTATAGAAAATATAATGAGGTCTGCTGATAAGTTACAGGATTTATCCGAGGGTCAACGGAAAAAGCTCAAGGAAAGGGAAGGCAATTTTAAGTTAAATGTAAGGGTGTCAATTGGCAATACCTACCGTCACCTATTTTACCCTGAGAGCGATCGGGTGAAAGCACCAAAGGGATTAATGCACTATACTTTGCCTGCGCAGGATTCAGGTGATGCTAAAAAGAAGCAGCAGGAAGTGTTGCTGAAGAAATTAAGAGATTGTGGAAAGATTAGAATGGAGGATGCAGCTGCTTATGCACCTAGTTATATAGTACAAAAAGTGTGGCCAGCGGGGATTGATCATTGGAAAACTAAGGAAATGAAAGAAGCGTTTTTCAAGGATGTGAGTTTGAAGATGTTTTTAGACGGAGAAATAAGTAAGTTGAGGGAAACCATTCGCAATGGGATTTTGGATGGTTCCTGGGATATGAAAATTGGAGAGAAGGTGTTTATTAAAGCTGAAAACTTGAAAGTTCCTGATTCTATAGAGTTTTCGGAGGGAGTGGAGTTGTATCGTCCGGGGATTTTGGAACTGCCAAAACCAAGAGAGATTGAAATAAGTGCGCAGGTGATGTTTAGTAAGGATATGAAAAAACCTGTTCGAGTGGGGTGGAGAGCATCGGGAGGGTTGAAGGTACAAATGTATGAAAATGGAAAGATTATTGATAAGGAGTTTCGACCCCGGGATGAATATAGCACTGAGATTGGGGAAACCACAATTTTTAAAATAGTTGTGGATTATGGGAATGGGGAAATTTTGGAGAAGGAAACCACAGCGTTTATAGGAGGAGGTGGTAATGAAGGTGAGAGGTATGGTGATAGCACGAGAAAGACTACAGTTGGAGGATTTAGTGCAGCAGAATCAGGAAGTATTTTTGCGGTCAAACCATTAATATTTAGCTATGCAGGAACGGTAAATAGTAGCTTTGTGAAACTGAGTGATTTTATTAAGGACAATAAACCAGCG
>NZ_LMVE01000040.1:0-21252 GCF_001432185.1 Cylindrospermopsis sp. CR12
AAAATTAAAGCAATTTCTCCGTAGTCGTGAGGCACGAACATTAGAAGCCCTAAATGAGGCCATGACAAGTGCAGTAAATTATATTACAGCAGAGGATGCGCTTAATTGGTTCAATCATTGTGGTTTATTTACATGAAAACTGCTGTAAGGTATGGTTAGGGTTAAGTTAAAGTATTTCTTCAATAATCTGTGTCTTTGTGGTATAAATTCACCACAAAAACACAAAAGCTCAGGCCAATTTAATCTCTACTAACTGGCCAAAGGATTGGCAAAAACGAAGGTTGCACTTGCAGCGTTCACCCCGTTGAGGGTGGCAATTAACACACCATTTACGCTGATATTACTACCACTCAAGGTTAGATCATCCACGGAGTCGGCCACCTGGTTGGCAATGCCTATTACATCCGTACTGATGGTGTAATCAACAATCGTGTTAGATGCTTTTAATTTGGTGGGGTCATCAGTAAGAATCCAAAACTGATCCGCACCAGCACCACCGGACATTATATTACCTCCACCTTCACCCACGAAAAACCGGTCATCACCATCACCACCGATGGCACGACCATTAACACCGAGGTAGAAGATATCATTCCCCACGCCACCAGAGATCCTGTAGCCACTGGCTTCTGTGGCATCAAATTCGTCATCCCCACTACCACCAAAGGCCCGATCTCCATCGGCCACAGAGATTATATCTGCACCACTGCCAGTGAAGATGCTATTGGAACCAAGACTGGGCTTGGCTCCGCCTATGGGAATATCTACCATATCAGAACCCGCTCCAGTGAATATGATTTGGTTTACACCGGCAAAGTTCACTCCTGCTTTTAAATTGTCTGGGCCAGAGGTTCCACTGATAATTAGAGGAGGTTCGTTAACAGAGGAGACCAGATTAAGTCCCACAATAACCGGGTCATGATCGGAGGATCGGTAAGGGGTAGTACCATCAAAAATAGCAGCATCTCTTCCGAAGTCAAGGTTATAGTCTATCCCATCGGCCTCATCACTGTTGATCGCCCACTCTGTTGCTCCTGTTACCTGCTGTGCTAGGCTTGCACTGGCAAAGGCATAGTCCAGAGTACCGGTTTGACCATCAAACACGTAGGATGCGGTAGTCCCTTGATGAAATGCGGAGGCCAGGTCGATATAGCCAGCATTTTTTAGCACTTTCACCGGATCTTCCTGAGCATAGGCGTTAAAGTCACCAAGGAGCAGATAATCTGAGTCATTCACCTTGGTAGGATTGGTGTTGAGCCAGTCCACTAGCGCCTGGATTGCTTTAGTCCGGGTATTGTTCCAGAAGCCCTGACCATCGTTTTGATCGTAGTCTGGAGAGTTGATGTCTGTTAGTTCAGAAGCGCCTTTAGACTTTAGGTGATTTACTACTACCGTAAATTTTTCGTTAGTTGCTAAATCTTGGAAGGTTTGTGCTACTGCAGGACGGTTACGATCCTGCCCTGTGTTGTTAGGATCCATAAATTCAGAACTATTCAGAATAGCTACATCCCCTAACAGACTCACCGCCATAGGTTTGTAGATCAGTCCCACCGCGATCGCATCACTGCCCACAAACTGAGTTCCTGGATTCACCCAGGCATAGGTTCCAGCGCCAGCTTTTGCATTAAGCTGATTTGTGAGGTACTCAATCCCATTCCCACTAGAACCCGCCAAAAAGTCATTTTCCAGTTCCGCTAAACCTAAAACATCCGCATTGATAGCTAGTAGGGCAGTAACTAGTTTGTCCGTTTGGCGATTAAACTCATCCATGCTGTCCGCACCACGGGGATCTTGACCAATCACCGTATTCACACCAGGCAGATCAATTGTTTTGAAGTAATTAAGGACATTAAAACCCGTAACTTTAATAGAACCACCCACTGTCTTAGGAGTTACAGGACGATCATTTACCTTAGTAAACCTATTCTGACCATCCTGAGTAGATCTTACCCGCCAGGTTGCACCACTGGCAGCATTACCGGCCCACTGATAGCTAAGAACACCAGATAAATCTGTAATTCTATCCCCCATGCGGATATTACTGGCGGTGTTGAATGTAGGACCAAAGCCATCCAGATTCCCAATCAGAGCATTTTGAACACTTAACCCATCATCATAAGTGATGGTGCGGGAACCAACCTCCACCCGGTGTGCTGCATAGCCCGCTACATCCGGGTTATTAAACTGGGTGAACTGTTGGGGGCGATCGCCTTGAGCTAACTTGATCTCGTTAAAGCGATCGAGGTTAAACATCTCCGTCACCGTCAGGGTGTTCGTGAACTTAACTAACATCCCTTCAAAGGCTTCCAAATCTGGCTGAGGCGTTCCCCCTTGGCTGAGGCTAGTGGTAGGAGTGGGTAGGGTAATATTTGCCGCTGTGGGCAGGGTATTGCCAGAACTGATGATGCTAACTGTTGTGGGAGTAAGTTGGGTTTCCCCAAAGAACTCGCTAATCGTTCCTGTGATTTTAACCTTGTCTCCCCGACTGACTGCTACACTAGGATTAGAGCCGTCAAATACAAAAATACCTTCAGACGTAAGTACATTCCCATCTCCATCAGCATCTTCTTCCTGAACGTAAAAGCCGTTCAAGTTCCGCTTAGTGTCTGTATCACCAGCCTGGAAGTCACCTACTACGATTGCTTCGATTGTTACTGTCTGACCATTGAGTGGACTAATATCAGCGCGGCCACCGGCGGAAGTTTGACTGACAGCGTTACCTTGGATTTGGTGGATCTTGATCGGTCCCAAGGTCACCACTTCAGTGCGGAATTTCTGCCAGTTGTCTTGGTTCAAATTCTTGGAAGCAGTGCTGTTGCCATACCAAAAGGTGTCCCCATTATCCACCAATAGTTGAATCTTGCTATCACCAGTGAGGTTCTCAGGAACGGTGACAATGCCCTCAAAACTGCCATTGCTATCCAGGGCCGTGAGATCCGTGGCTCGCAATAGGGGTTTGTCTGTAGGGTTGCCTGTCCATGTGTAAAGACGGAAATCATTGGGAGCGCTATTTGTGGATGCGCCCACAGCTCCTGCAATGATCACATACTGCCCTGTGCTGTTGCGTTCAATGCTGCGAATGCCGCGTCCGCCCAGGTCTAGCTGAATTGGTGCGCCAAAGGTGGCGGATCCTGTAGTACCGCCATTGGTATTGAGAATGGTGCCCAAGTTGGTAACGGGAACGATTAAGGCTTTGGTGCGATCGCCAGTGGGTTCTAGCGGTGTGCGGAATGCCACATATAGGCTATTGCCATCGGGAGAAGTGGTCAAACCTTCGATATTGAAACCATTGACAACGCTTACAGATACACCCGAAGCTGCACTTGCACCAAGTCCAAGGAAGCCTACCCCCAATCCATGACCATTGCTATTGTCCCAAGCGATGAGGTCATCTTCTAAAAATTGATAGTATCCCGCAAAGGTGAGGGTGGTATTCACCCCCGTACCCGTGATGGTGGTGGCAAACAGGCGTTCACGATTGGGAGCATCTTGATTGCTGGAGTTATTACCATGGGAACCGATCCAGTAAATCCTGTTGCCAATTTTCACCGAACCTTCCAGATCCACCTCTGAGGTTAATCCCGTCACAGAACCAAAATCGAAGCTGGTAATTGGTGCGCCCGATTTAGTGCGATCGTAGAGGCGAATGCGTTGATCTTCGTCATCTCCAACCAACATATATTGATCGTCAATGGCAATCGCTGTGGAAGCATCGCTAGTGCCTGTATGGAAGCGAGTAGTATTGGGGCTAACAGAACCTTGGGAAGCCGCGTAATTGATTTTGTAAGTGACAACATTATTGCCATCATTGACTGTCAAGGTGATATCGGAAAAGCCCACACCCGTAGGCGTGATCTTGAGGTTGCGGGTTGTGTCTGTGCCACTCAAAACCAAATTGCCATTGGTGACAACCGTTTGATTGCTGCTACTTACTGTCACAGTAAGATTATTTAAAGACGTATCTGCATCAGCGATCGCAAAGTCAATGCCCAAGGTACTCGCGGGGTCTGTGGGATCACCAATCACCCCACTCAATACGCCTATCCCCGTGGTCGCTAAACTGATCAAAGGTGAAGTGGTATTTTCGGTAATTGAAGGAACTGCGCCCACCGCCACATCATTATCAGTAATGTTCACATTCACCGAGGGAATAGTAATACGGTTGTAGCGCGTATCCGTACTAGTGGCACTATGGCTGATTGCACCCGTATGTGCATCTTCAAACAAATTATCGTCAACCCCAGTCACTGTCACCGTTTGTGCCACATTCCAATTGGCAGGGGTAAAAGTGAGGGAAGTATTAGTTACATTCAATTGGGAACTAGCCACCACATCAACCGTAACATTGGCGGTGGGTTGGCTTCTGAGTACCACTGTGTAGGTGTCAGTTGAAACACCCTCCGTAATGGCAGTATTGCCACCTGACTGCGCTATTAATATTGCGGGACTTGGCACAGACGCACTGCTATAACTACTGGGGTTACCCGTACCACCACTCAGGGAGTTATAAGAATTTAGACCATCGCCAACCGTTGACAAAGCCCATTGGGTAATATCGTTCTTGCCCAAATTGGCCGCCGCTGTCCAAGCGCTGACATTTTGGGTGCGCCCTGTACCGGGGAATCTGGTGCTGTCACCATAGATCAAGCTATCGACAAGGATTCCATTATTGTTGAAGATATTGATTTCATCTTCGCGCCCGAGGTTAACGGTTAAGCCACCGATGATTTTCACTGTTGGTGCAAGTCCCCAATCAGCACGAAAAATCTCCGCTCCAGCTTCCGTAATAATGACCGATTCCCCCGCCTGCAGGATGCCAAAGTCACTAAGTGAAACAGTACCAGCAATTCTTGAGTCATCGTCATAGCTCCATCCTGTCAAATCGATGGCCGTGTTCCCAATATTAGTCAACTCAAAAAATTCACTGCCATTGCCATCGTATTGATATTCCGTAATCCTGATTGCGGGTAGATTAGGAGCAGTATCGTTATCCCCAATGCTGATATTGAGGTTAGGAATAGTAAGACTGTTATAAGTAGAATCATTGCTAGTCACTGTATGGGCGATCGCACCAGTATGGGGCTTGAATTCAAAAATGCTGTCATCAACAGCTCGCACCGTAATTGTTTTAGCAATGCTATCCGTTAAAGCAAGAATTGCTGTGGTTGCAAAATTTACACCATCCGTACTAACCAAAGTCTGCCCATCAGTGACGGTAACATTGATATTTACCGGAGCAGTTGGGGTGGTAGTTAGGGCGAGAGTATAGGTATCAGTTGCGCCACCTTCCATAATGCTAGTGTTGCCACCGGTTTGGGTCAAGACGATGCTTGGCACAGTGCCGATTGCATAGCGTCCAGGATTACCAATATCTCCGCCTGTGGATGTCACCGAACCTTGAGCATCAGCGACAGTAGAGAGTTGCCACTTGGTCGCATCATTCAGCCCCAAATTTGTTACACCTGTCCAAGCGCTGACATTTTGGGTGCGGACAGAACCACTGATCGTGCCATCGTCATAGGTCAGGCGATCAACCCGTTGATTATTCTGATTGTAGATATTGATCTCATCAGCACGCCCCAACCCTTGATTGGAACCTGCAATCACTTTTACCGACGGCGCTAATCCCCAAGCCGTGCGGAAGTCACTGGTATTAGTTGCTTCCGTAAAGATTACCGATTCCCCAGCCTGGACAGTGCCAAAACCGCTTAATGAGAAGGAACCGGGAATTCGCGAATTGTCGTCATAGCTCCAGTCCGTAAGGTCGACCGTTGTATTGCCAATATTGGTTAATTCAACAAATTCACCATTTGCCCCTGAATACATATATTCAGTAATGCGAATCTGAATCGTAGGCGCGGTTTCTGCCTCATTATCAGTAATATTAGCAGTAACATTGGCAACAGATAAACTATTGTAATTAGTATCCGCACTTGTTACCGCGTGGGTCAGTGTACCCGTGTGATTACCCTCAAAGGTAGCATCATTAATCGCTGCTACTGTGACAATTTGGGCAACATTCCAGTCTTGTGGCGTAAACGTGAGACTGGTAATATTAGTAGTGAGTTGTGGACCTGCATTAATGGCGATTGTCACATTCGCGGTGGGTTGACTATTCAGCACCACAGAGTAAGTATCAGTCCCACCACCTTCAGCTAGATCGGTAGAGTTGCCCGACTGGGTAAGGGTTATTCCCGATGCCGAAGCAGTTTGTGGCGTGCCCACAATATTTATATTATCAATACCAATCCATTCATCGTTGCCTGGAGCATTTGTGGTGATAATCCTTACCTGTAATTGAGCTTGGTTTTCTGCTTCTGTGGGCAAAATAGCGCTAACAGGTGTCACCAAATTTGCCAAGCTAGGACCAGAACTGGCATCAGCAACATAACCGCTAGGAATATTCGTGAAATTACCCGTTGTTCCAATGCGATATTGCAAAGCCACCGCCTGCACTGCATTGTCCGTCGAGCCATCAATATCACGCAGGTTATAGGAGATATTGATATTGGTAACACCCAGAGTATTTAGGTGAATTAATAAAAAAGGAGCATCCGCTGTACCGGAACCCTGCAGGGAAACCACAGGATCACTAATTTCAAACTCAGCTACCCCTCCAGTAGTAACTGTATTAGGGTTGGACTGGTTAGCAATGACATTAATAACCCCAGTACCATCGGCAATTACAGTTTGCGGATCAACTCCAGTAGCACTGGTTAAATCATCACCCCTATAACCAATAATACTAGTAATGTTACTCCAGTCATTATTTATTGTAATTCCTGTGGTATCTGTCCAGTTTTGTGTAAAAGCACCCGTTGCTAAATTATGATAAGTGTTACTCATTGTGGTGTGTCTCTGAAGTGAACTAGAGGATTCCTTGTGTCTTTGTGGTCACCACAAAGACACCAAGATTACAGAGCGAGGCTTAGGGTAAATTAGCTGGAGGATTGGCAAAAACGAAGGTTGCACCTGCAGCATTCACTCCGTTAAGGGTAGCAATTAACACACCGTTTAGGCTGATATCACTACCACTGAAGGTCAGGTCGCCCACAGAGCTGGCAAACTGGTTAGTAATGCCTATTACATCCGTACCGACGGTGTAGTCAACAATCCTATTGGGGGTTTGTAAACGGGTCGGGTCATCAGTGAGAATCCAAAACTGATCCGCACCAGCACCACCAGAGATTATATTACCTCCACCTTCACCCACGAAGAACCGGTCATCACCTTCACCACCGATGGCACGACCATTAACACCGAGGTAGAAGATATCATTACCCACACCACCAGAGATCCGGTAGCCAGTGGCTTCTGTGGCATCAAATTCGTCATCCCCACTACCACCAAAGGCCCGGTCTCCATTAGCCACAGAGATTATATCTGCACTACTACCAGTGAAAATGCGATTAGAACCAACATAGGACTTTGCTCCGCCTATGGGGATATCCACTTCGTCTTTGCCAGCACCCGTAAATACCAAGCTATTAAAGCCAGTAAAACCGTTCATGCCAGCTTGGATGGTGTCAGCACTAGGAGTGCCAGTAATCAGACTTGGTTCAGGAATAACCGTGTCTTCCCGGAAGGTGAGGTTTTGAATACGAGTATCAAATGCTGAACCAACATCAGCAACTCTATAGGCGTTAGTGCTAAAGCGATCGCCAAGATACTCAGCTAAAACATCCTGTTCCGTACCAGGAAGGGCAAAGGTAAATTTGCCGGGAGCCAAAGTTAAAGCAGTATCAACCTTGCCATTGCCATTGACATCAGCCGTTTCACCACGCAAATCTACTCGGTTGGCTAGGCTTGCATTTTGCTTGACAAAAGTGGGAAAAGGATAATTGTCACCACCAAGGACAGCAGTAGCACTAGTACCCGCCAGAAAGTTTAGTGTTACCATTCTAAAGCTGCGGTTGGCATCTCCAACTAACACACCATCTTTCACAATGATGTCTACCAATGAGCCATCTTCTTTCACCACTGCTAAATTGCGAACCCGCTCACCTTGTCTACTCACTTCACCAGTCGTACTATTAAACTGAATCGATGCTTTGGTAGGATCAAAGCTAAAGTTTAACCCGGATATCTGGGGAAATTGTCCTGGGGTTGTACCTGGGGCAGTACCCGCTACTGCATGCTCAACTATGTGCTGTAGTTGTTGGGCGGTAACCGTAATTAGTGATAGGTCATTGTTAAAACGCAGGGAGTTCTCAATGTCTAACTGAGACACATCACCTTCCTTTTTATTTGGTGCTAGAGGGTTGGGCTGAGTTGGCAGCTTAACAACATCATCTTTGCTGATTGCTCCTGCACCTGTGCCAATGGCACCGATATTGTCCCGGATACCACCGCCATTTTTTAGGGCGATAACCACGCTGGGATCTAGCTGCTTGGCATACCAAAGATTGGCATCAGCGGTCAAGTTACCAAAGTTGGTTTCTTGGGTGCGCACATCCTCACGAGTACCGTTGAGAAACACACTGGCCTTGCCCACAATTAAGTTGTCTTTACTAGCAAGAAGGTTTTTGATCCCATCAGCGATCGCTACCACATTGGGGTTAGCTACAGCACGAGGATCAACATCACTGCCATAGACGCGATCAACTCCTGCATCATCTGTAGCATAAGCTCCATTAATTGCGCTATCCAGTTTGTTAACCTGAATCACCCCATCCTGGTCAAATTCAGCCACTAAACGCCCGACGTACTTGTAATTAGCATCTGTACTGACCACCAAAATAGGCTTACCATCTGCGCCTGTCTTGACAATGGGATAATCGCCCTTGCTGCTGTCACCTGTTCTCAGCCCATCATTGGCATCAGACAGAATAGTATGGTTCCCCCCCGCGATGATGATATCCACATCTCTCAATCGCTTCGCCAATTCATCCCGCTCAATAGTCAACTGCTGCATGTGAGCTAACAAGATAATCTTGTTAATACCCTGTGCTTTGAGTATATCTACAGAAGTCTGAATTTCCGCAGCTAATGCGTCATAGTCAATGGGGTTAGCTGGCTTAACTATAGTGCTACCACTTGAAGAAATATTTGCCAAAGTTGGTGTAGTTGCACCTACAATGCCAATTCTTTGGTCGTCAGCAGTGCCAGTAATACCATCAATACCTGCAACATTGATGATGGTACTTTTAGCAATTTTACCCTTAATAGAGCTGGCATCAGCGGTATTTTGGTTAGCGGCCAGGTCAGTTGCACTGAGGTTACCTGCTGTAATTTCAGGGCTAAAATCCAGGTTAGTACTCAAATAGGGGAAGTTGGTCCCTGGGTTACCACTTCCTGTCCTGAGAATATCACGCACTTGTCTCACACCCAGGTCAAACTCATGGTTGCCCAATGCGGAAGCTTGAATGCCAATCCCATTCAGAATACCAATATCACCGCGTCCAATGACTGGAGTAGTGCTAGATCCCAATCCACCTACATTATTCAAGCTGGTATCGCTGGAAGCATTGAAAAATGCACCTGGGATGTAGTTATCGCCAGAAGAGAGAATCAGTGTGTTTGTTTTGTACTTAGGATCATCCTTGAGTTTATTGACAACAGCTGAAAAGCCAATTGCATCGGTAACAGCAGGAATGCCACCCTCAAAGTCTGAACCATGGAGAACTTGCAGGGTGAAGTTGCCTGTACTAGTTATAGCTGCTACAGTTTCAAATACACTAACAGTGTTGCTGACTTCATTGGCAGTAATTACTAATGGTTTGCCAGTAGGACTATCAACGGACGGGACAAAAATCAACCCCTCTGCGCTACGATCTTCAGCAGTATTAACATACTGCACAAATGTTGGGTTACTGGCATTAGTAATATCATAGACGATTACATCACCAACGCGCTCTAAACCAACAAAGGCATAGGTACGCCCATCAATCACGCCAACAGTCACACCCTCTGGTTCGGGACCTTTGTTATCACTGCGGGTATCGAATCCTACATTAGGTGTACCATCGGAGTTAAACCCTGTGGGATTAAATTGGGCAGTGAGTTTCTCTAACTGATCACCACTGTCAAAGATCAAGTTGCCACTGCTATCCCAAATGGTGAAGGATCTAGCTCCAAAGGCTTGAATTTGGTCAAAGTCACCATCACCATCCGTATCACCTGATTTGTTGCTAACTACCAAACGACCAAGTTTCTCAGGTTTTTTCAGGTCACTAGCGTTGGGGAAAACTGTAGGATCTAGTACGTAGGAAGCGTCTCCAACTCTTGACTCCTCATTGAAAATCGTCCCTTCATTGCCAAAGGAATTATTAGAGGTGGGACGTACCCGGGAATCACCTTCATTGGCTGTAATATAGTAGGTTTGACCATTGCTAATGAAACTGGCGATCGCATCAGGTTGATACATGCCAAATACTGGCCAGTTAGCAATATTTATCTTACCACCTCCACTCGAGGTGCCATTAACATCTCTATCACTAGGGTCAATACCATTACTAAGCAGATTATGATTCTTTAGCCCCAGAGGTTTGATGCTGGTAATTGTGGCACTAGCAACGTCAAGAAAGGCGATCGCATTGGCTTCTTGTAGGGTAATTGCAGCGGTTAAACCATCGGGGGAAATGGCAATATACTCGGGTTCCACATCTTGCGATAGGGTTGTATTGTTCCCAATAACCCGCAGTCCTTGGGATCTTAGGGTAGCCAATTGACTATCAAAAGCGTTAAACTTAGCTTCCTGGACGGTAGCATTAGCTGGACCATTGGTTAGGTCAATGATGCTAACAGAACCTTCTGGATCAGAACTATAGTTCTCATTCGGTTCCCCTTCATTAGCCACTAAAACCTTCTTACCATCAGGGGTAAAGGTGAGCATATCAGGTAAGAAACCGACTTCCACGGAATTAATGAAGTTACCATTGCCACCATCAAAAAAGCTAACCCGACCGCGCTGATGAGTTCCTGTGGCCGTATCTTTTATTTCGTAGGCAACTGCCACTATTCCATTTTTAATCGCAATGCTATTAGGCGCAGCTGTTCCAGAAGTAGGAGTAAACCCAGGGGTCAGTTTTCCAACACTGGTTAATGCCCCTGTTGTAGTCACTGTATAGATATCTACAACACTAGCAGCAACAACATACAGACGTTTACTGATAGAGTCAAACGCGGGAATTTCTGAATTGGTTGTACTAGTGGCACCACCAACCTTATTTAGTCTAATTGCCATATTCGTCCATCTCCTCTAAATATACCAATATTTTAACTGAAAATCCATAAATTTCTGGGTGATAGCTCAAGACAGTTAAAGACTTTCTTAAGAACAAACAACTAGAGAATATACAAGATTAGGATAGACAGTCGGTTTAAGATAAGGTTATAGTTAGGTTAAAAATTAAAAAATGGCAATTTTATGGGAAACTCTAATTTTATAGTCCATCATCTACATCTCCCCACAGGGGTAAATGACCAACTGGTGCGGTTATGGCAAAGTTAATATGGGAGTAGTCAAGCCATTTTCCTTCTCTTCTCCATCCCACCTGATCTCCAAATGCTCTCCAAATTAGAAGATCGTAGTTTTTACCCCCTCCCAAACTCTGATATATTCGTCGCTGGACGGAGAAACCAAATTTTCCACCACTGTGTTCTAACCATAATTGGTCAATGGTATGCAGGTCAAAACAGGGAAAATTCTCAATGTCCTGTAACTGTAAGTACCCTTGTTCCGTTCGTTTTGCCACTGTCAACATGATCTTTTCCGTTTCCAAATCTGCTTCTTTCCAGTTCTTCTCCTTGAGTAATTTGTTTAGCTGTGTATAAATATTAACTGCTGGTTCATCCGCTTTTAGTGATGACCCTTGAGAGGTATGAGATGTGTCCGTGATTAGTGTTTTGTTGTTATTCAGAGAGCTGATTAATCCACTACATTTAAATAATAGACTATAGACTACATCTTTGACCTCTGGGTTTTCTTGTTTGTCGTTGAGAATGCAAAGGAGAAATTTTGTCCCCTCCTTTCCGTAGTTTAAGGCTTGCTGCATTATTTCTGTCTTTCTGTTAAGTGGAGAGCTGTAATAGTTGATTATCAATTCTCCTATTCCACTTCCAGCAGGATTGTTTGGTACGTTATTGATACTAGTTAGGGCGGCATCGTATTTGGACAATTCTATTATGTTACTCATGAATACAGTAGCAGATAGTTTTTACATGGTTCTGACTACAACAGTTTTCATGAGATTACGGTTTGATCGGCACATTTATCACCTTACATGGGTGGTTACTACTCATAGTCATCCAGATTGTATACTTCTAGGTCGCTATCCATTGATGCACCAATTTCTGCTAGGTCAAAGTTGTCATCTGTGAGCTGAGTTATTTGTCCCGAGAAGAATTCAGCCAAACTTTTAGCTGCTTTAGCTACTTGACTGTCGTCCTGGTTGGAAACTGACCCATTAGATTTAGGTAATTGATTGGTTATGACTATGGGTTCTGGTTCCCTGTTGTGTTGAGGGGATGGAGTGCTTGGATTAGGCGTCAACTTATTGACTAGTGGTGGGTTACTAGCTAGATTATTAACTACTGTGTGAACTGTTTCAATTTTGGGTGATGGGGTTGGTTGTGGTGCTGGTTGATATGTTGGTGTGGTTAGTGATTGATAAACACGGGTCGAATCTTCTGGTATGGAATTTCTTCTGGTGGTGCTACCGGAATTTGTCTTTTCTAACTGAATCTGAATATGACGCTGAAAGGTCTGATGAAAGGCATTTTGAATAATCCCTAGGTCGGATTTACCTTTCTCGTACCATGCTTGTTTAATGCCAATCTTGGCTAAATTACCATCGAATTCTAATAGTTGACTCATCTGACGGAGCATTTCTCTCCTGGATGCTGGTTGAAGATTGCCCAGCACTTGATACCAAATTTGATTTAGGTCGTGTTCGGATGATGGTGGTATTGCTTCTGATGAGCTGGATGTAGCTTGTTCTAAATAATTAGGGGAATGCTGGGGATTATGGGTGGGTAGTGATGAAGAACTGGATACTAAATTAGGGGTTGCTTGTTGATGGGCTTGTTGATAGGCTTGTTTATAAATAGGGGATGGTGGTACATTGTAGTTAATCCCATTCTGGTTTTGTATAGTCGCTGGATAGACTGATGGGCTAGATGGAGCTACCATGGAACTCTGGGTAATGGGTAGCATTCCCAGTAGTGTCACTTCTAGCCATAAACGTGGCTGGGTGGTACTCTTTAATTGCACCTCGGCTGTTCTTAATTGTTGCTGTCCACGTAAAATAAATGTTATGTCTAATTTAGCTGCAAAGCTAACTAATTGTTGCCATGTTTCTTGAGTACAACTCACTAGATCCTGACGGCTAGAGGCAGTTTTAGCTATCAGTAAATCTCGGTAAAAAGCCCCCAGGTTTTGCAGAATAATTAGGGGTTCTCTACCTCTGTCTAAAATATTGCGCGTGTGATCTAATACCTTCTCACTATCATTTTGAGCGATCGCCTGTAATAGGGCAAATAAGTCCTTTTCGCTAACGGATCCGACTAGATCCCAAACCTGCTCTGGGGAAACTTCTCCGGGTAGTAAAGCCAATTGGTCTAATAAACTTTCAGCATCTCGTAAACCCCCCTGAGATATTTGGGCGACTAGGGTAATAGCGTCTTGGGAAATAGGGATATTTTCATTATAAGCGATTTTAGATAAATGTTTTACCATTGCTTCCAACTGAATTCGGCGAAAGTCAAATCTTTGACAACGGGAAATAATAGTTGGCAATACTCTTTGAGGGTCAGTTGTAGCCAGGACAAAAACTACGTGTTTAGGTGGTTCCTCCAAGGTTTTAAGTAGTGCATTAAATGCTGCTGCACTTAACATGTGACACTCATCAATTACATAAACCTTATATCGACACTGTACGGGGGCGAATTGGGCCTTTTCTATTAGTTCGCGAATATTATCTACACCCGTATTACTAGCAGCGTCAATTTCAATCACGTCGAGGGAATAACCCTTGGTAATGCCTTGACAAGTGTCACATACACCGCAGGGGGTAGGAGTGGGATGACCAGTTTGGAGACAATTTAATGATTTAGCTAGAATCCGGGCACTGGAAGTTTTCCCTGTACCTCTGGGACCTGTAAATAAATAAGCTGGAGCAATCTTAACCAAACTAATAGCATTTGTTAGCGTGGTAGCAATTACTTCCTGTCCAACCAGTTCAGCAAAACTCTTGGGGCGATACTTATGATGTAGGGGCTCGTAGGACATGGGTTGGCTAGTTTCTATACCAGAATATAATTAGATGAACTTCGACCAGTCAATAGGCTTTAATTCTAGGCAATTTTGAAACATTATCAGTAAAGATTTAACCGTGTTAAACCTATTTAGTAGAAAACTACAGAAATGGGAGATTCTAATCGGATGCTGCCCAACGATTATAACTCACTCTTGAGAAATAGGTTTTCCAACAAAATTTTTGATTTAAAGGAGGTTCCAGAACTCCTACCTGGCTAAAGCTATATAATGTTTACCGGATTGTGTCAATAAAGGTAAACCTTTGCTTCCAAACTTATCCAAAATTAAATGATAGAACAGATGTTAAACCGTGTAATTAAATGGCTTAAACAAATTTTAAAAAGAGTGTTTCAAGCTTTATCAGGTCAAAGACGTAGATCTAGCCAGGCGCCACAAAATGGCGAAAAAAAGACTATACCCCCCCTAAGTGACACAGATCTAGAATTTTTGTTCACAGAACTTTTGGCAGGGGTTCGTCAGGCCAAGGGACGCACTTGGGCGCGAAACTGGTTAGATCAGATTGAACATCGGGTCACTACTGAGCAATGGTTAGACTGGTTACGCAAATTTGGTAATAAATTATTAAAATCCAAAAATCCCCACAACGAGATAGCATCTCGTCTAGTACAGTTAGGGGAGTTAGATGTGGGTGAGGTAGGTGATCTAGCCTACGAGATAGGCATGGAATTATTAACCCGCACTCCCATAGAACCAATATGGGAATATGATGGACCAGACGACGAGATAGTAGGAACTCCAGCAGGGGAAAACCTATCCCCAGAAGAACAAATAGTAACTCAGGATGACTTATTGGCTATTTTGCGGGAAAATGAACCCCTGCGCCGACAAATATCCCAAGATCTACAAATAGACTCGGATGATCCCCAGGTGATTCTTGAGGGTATAATCGACCAAGCAAAAGAGAATCTCTAAGTCGCTTTTAAGCTTCTCCGGTCTAAAGACACGGAGATTTCTGAAGAGTCCATAAACGAACTTTCTGAGGCTGGCTTAAACAGCCTCTACTGATTCTGCTAAAATTAATTCTTAGCATCACCGCTACTTTAAGTTGATTTCGAAAGTATAGCCTCAGATAAGACCTACTTGTCAATAGCAGCCACAAAATAACATAAAGACAACACTGGAATATTGAAGATCCGCATCACGGTTAAATATCAAGGCGAATAAATTCGCCGTTGGCACTTCCTGTCTAAAGCCAAGTGGCTTCCGTGCCTTTCGGCGATTTTCTTGTGATTCTCCAAGAGTTGAAAAAAATTTTTAGATGTGATAGAATAATCTGTCTGGAAGATAATATGTGTAAGCCTAGCTTCCGGGCTAGGATCAGGTAAGGATGTAAGTGTAGATTTACAAGGAACTGGCAAAGAACCACCCTGTGGGATAGCTTAACTAGTTTTTTGCTACACTACAAACAATCGCCTTATGGCATATAGATCGTTAACTTTGACAAAAACTTACGGAGACTAGAACCAGGAACAAATCAGCATGGTCAATCAGAACTTAACCGCCAAAGAAATTGGATTTACTCACGAAGATTTCGCTGCTCTACTTGATAAGTACGATTATCACTTCAGCCCTGGTGATATTGTACCAGGTACAGTGTTTAGTATAGAGCCGCGTGGCGCTCTGATTGACATTGGTGCTAAAACAGCAGCATACATACCTATACAGGAAATGTCTATTAACCGGGTGGATGCCCCGGAAGAAGTCTTACAATCAAATGAAACGCGGGAATTTTTCATTCTCACTGATGAAAACGAAGATGGTCAGTTGACTCTGTCTATTCGTCGTATTGAATACATGAGAGCATGGGAAAGAGTGCGGCAATTACAGAAAGAAGATGCCACTGTCCGTTCTGATGTTTTTGCGACTAATCGTGGCGGTGCATTAGTACGAATCGAGGGACTCAGGGGTTTCATTCCAGGTTCCCATATTAGCACTCGCAAGCCCAAAGAAGAACTAGTAGGGGAACAATTGCCCTTAAAATTCCTAGAAGTGGATGAGGAGCGTAACCGCTTGGTCCTCTCCCATCGTCGGGCACTGGTTGAACGTAAGATGAACCGCTTGGAAGTGGGAGAGGTAGTAATTGGCACTGTTCGCGGTATCAAACCTTATGGTGCATTTATTGATATTGGTGGTGTAAGCGGATTACTGCACATTTCTGAAATCTCTCAGGAACATATAGATACGCCTCATAGTGTATTTAATGTAAATGACGAAGTTAAAGTCATGATCATTGATTTAGATGCTGAGAGAGGTCGTATTTCTCTATCTACCAAGCAATTGGAGCCTGAACCCGGGGACATGATTAAGAATCGTGATTTAGTCTATGACAAGGCTGAAGAAATGGCAGCTAAGTATAGGGAACAAATGTTAGCTAAACAGCAGGGTATTGCCGTTGCACCAGTGGAAGGAGCAGAAACCGCACCGGTGGAAGAACTAGAAGTAGTTGCCCAAACAGAAATTCCACCAGCAATTGAAGTGGAAGAAGAAATCCCGGTGGCCGTGGAAGAGTAACATATCTGTAGCAAAACACTTAAACAAGAGGGGAATTACCCTCTTTTTTGTTTTTGCTAACTAGCGTTGTTAATCTTAATTAATTTTATGGGGGTTAAGCTCTAAATGGCTACTATTAAATGTGGTAACGTTGTATTTTCAGATATTCAGGCAGTTTTATTCGATAAAAACGGTACTTTAGAAGACTCAGAAGATTTTTTAAGATCCCTAGGTCAAAAGGCAGTAAGACTAATAGACGCACAAATTCCGGGTATTGGGGAACCATTGTCAATGGCGTTGGGGATTAGTGGAGATGTTTTGGATTTAACAGGTTTAATGGCCGTAGCCAGTCGTAAGGAAACGGAAATTGCTGCTGCTGCTTACATTGCTGAAACTGGTAGAGGATGGTTTGATTGTTTAAAAATCGCCCGTCAAGCTTTAGAAGAAGCTCATGAATATATTGGACAAAACCCATGCCCTTTATACCCAGGAGTTTTAGATCTGTTGGAGTTATTATCATCCCAGGGAATAAAACTGGGGATTCTTTCAGCTGCGAGCACTAGAGGTGTGGAGCAGTTTGTCACTTGTTATGGTTTGAGAGACTATCTAGAATTAGAAATGGGAGTGGATGAGGGCCTTGGTAAACCAGATCCTAGATTGTTTCTACAAGCTTGTCAGACTTTAGGTGTGCAGCCTCAAAATGCTTTAATGGTAGGGGATTCTATAGGTGATATGCAAATGGCACGAGATGCTAAAGCAGGGGGTTGTATAGGGATTATCTGGAACAATAACTTGGCACAGGTACGGGGAGCGGATGTGGTTATCCATCAACTTACTGACATCCAAGTTTTAACGGACTAATGGTCGTGATCTCGAAATCTCACGGTTTCAATCCAGCAATTTTCTGGACAAAATAACCCTCTTGGTATTTTAGTTCTCGGGCAATTTTTAATCCCTGCTCAAAAGCTATTAAAGCGTTGGCACTTTCTTCTTTCTGTAGATAAATATCCCCCAGCTGATCATAGGCTTGCATTAGTCCGTAATAATTTCTGCCTAGGGTTTGGGTTTCTAGTAGAATTTTACTAGCTTGTAATGCTTCTCGAGTTTGATTTTGCGAACGATAAAGATCAATGAGTTTTTCTAATGCTTCACCAGCACTTAGATACATTTGTAATTGCCAAGCAATAATATAAGCTTCTTGATAACTGTTCAATGCTGGTTGAAGAAGGGAGGGATTTTGTGGTACTAGGGACTGATAATTTTCTGCTATTGCTATTTTTAACCGGGGAATTGCCTCCTGTTTGTCTTGTTGATTGTAAATTGATGCTAACTGATTGAGTATGTCAATTGCTTTAAGAGGTTGTTTACTTTGTTCAAAAGTATAAGCCAATTGTTGTAAGTACCTTAATTGATTGGTTCTATCACCTCTGGTTACTGCTAAATTCAGTAGTTCTTGATATGTGATGGCAGCTTGGGAATAATTAAACCAATTTAGATGTAACTCACCTATTTGATTGAGAGTTTCTACCTCAGCAACCGGGTCATTTTCACGTTTGACCAAACTTAGAACCTGCTCATAAACCTTCACTGCTAACTGGGGAGAACGCAAATTTTGATATG
Source organism: Cylindrospermopsis sp. CR12 (assembly GCF_001432185.1). Taxonomy (NCBI): domain Bacteria; kingdom Bacillati; phylum Cyanobacteriota; class Cyanophyceae; order Nostocales; family Aphanizomenonaceae; genus Cylindrospermopsis; species Cylindrospermopsis sp. CR12. Next base: position 18,389 of record NZ_LMVE01000040.1, read on the forward strand.
CTATCCCTAGCGATCGCCATAATTGTAAATCAGCATTTTTTTCATTCCGTAACTGGGTTTCAATTTTCCGTAAGCTCTCCGTGATATACTGTACTTGTTCTCGATTATTTTCTCGCCAAGCAATTGCACCTACTCTTGATATTGCTTGTACTTGTGATGGCATTCCTAAAAATCGCCTTAGTCGCAATTCTCGATTCCATATAGAAAAAGCATTTTCTTGATCTCCACTTTCTAACCTGATTCTAGCCTGTTGATTCAACTCATCTAAGGCAGCTTCTAAGGTTTTTAATTCTTCCGTAGTTAATGGTTTTTCTTTGACATTACTCCTAATGAGGGAGTCTGGTATATTAGTTTCTAGGGGATTAGGGGAAAACTTATCTATTGTTGGTTTTCGATTTTGTGCCAGTGTGACAAAACTTGACAAATGCCAGACAATAATACTAATTACTACATACTTTAATGATTTGAGCATAAACCACCCACCTCCTGTAAATAAACCGTGAAACTACCATATTTAGGCCTCTTTTATGAGTAAACTCATCCCCGCCCTCAGCATCAAAAATTTTAACTTTTATTACAACAGTCGAAAAATCCTTGAGGGTGTATCAATGAATATATCTCAAAACAAAATCACAGCCATGATTGGGCCTAGCGGTTGTGGAAAATCGACTTTTCTAAAATCTCTTAACCGTATGAGTGAACTAGAAGGAGAAGTGAAATTAGAAGGAACAGTAGAATTTTTTGGACAAAATATCCATGGTAAACGGGTAAATTTAAATCGTCTTCGCCGTCAGATTAGTATAATCTATGCCATACCAAATCTTTTTCCCATGAGCATCTATGACAATGTGGTCTACGGGGTGAAATTAATTGGCTGGCGTCCCAAAGCAGAATTAGATGAAATAGTAGAGATGGCACTCAAGAGGGCAAATATTTGGGATGAGTTGAAAAATAAACTGCACAAATCGGCCTTAGAATTGTCTATGGGACAACAACAAAGACTTTGTATTGCCCGATCCCTAGCGGTAAAACCACAGGTACTATTAATAGATGAATTTTGTCTAGGACTAGACCCCATTGCCATTAAAAAGATGGAAGAACTCATAGAGTGTTTGCGATCGGAGTTAACAATTGTCTTTGTTTCTCACAATATCCAACAGGTTTTAAGACTATCAGATTTTACTGCCATATTTCAATACAATCAAAATCATGTTGGGAAGCTGGCGGATTTTGGTCCTAGCAAAAGAATCATAGCCAATAGTTTTCACTATCGGACTCGGGATTCTATAGGTAGCTATTGGCGATAGGTAAGTTTTAAGGTTTTAGCATCAAAAACGAACGAGCTAAGAAAAAGCTAGTAACGGTTTTAGCGTCTACAGGCTCTCCTCTATCAATAGCGGCTTCTAATTCTGCAGGGGCTAAAAACACAGTTTCAATATCTTCATCTTCATCTTGCTGGGGGGGTGTTTCCAGTTTTTCTAAATCCCGAGCTAAAAAAGCATAGATAATTTCATCGGAATAACCAGGGGCTAGGAAAAATTCTCCTAACTTGTCCCACTGATGAGCTTTGTAACCAATTTCTTCTTGAATTTCTCTTTGTACTGTTGTCAAGGGCTTTTCATTGGGTTCCACAGTACCAGCAGGAAATTCTAGCAACCTTCCCTGAACTGCAAAACGATATTGGCGCACCAGAATTAATTTGCCATCATCAGTAACTGGGATGGCTAAAGCACCACCAGGATGACGAATACATTCCCATTCTCCTTCCGACTTGTTAGGTAACCGTAAACGACTCACTTCAAAGTCGAATTTGCGACCCTTATGGAATAAACGTTGCTTAAGCAACTGTGGCAATTCTCTACCTAATGGCATAATAAAGTTCTAATTTTGGCAACTACTAGGAATACATACGGGGAGTAAGTGGTACAATCAGGGCCTTTGAATAATAATTTTCACAGCTGGACCACTAACCCAGTGTACATCAGAATGGTCTACATTTCTCAATAGATTCCTAATTGTCATTCCAGATATGGGATCTTGCCAATCTCCAGCAATTTCTTCTAAGGGAACTAGTACAAAACCTCGTTCATACATTCGCGGATGGGGGATTTCCAGGTCAGACTGATTTAAAATCAGATTATCATACATTAACAAGTCCAAGTCTAAGGTTCTTGCTCCCCAACGTTCTAGGCGCACGCGACCGAACTTTTGTTCTACTGCCAATAATATAGCTAATAGATTCTGAGGTGACATTGTTACCTCAAGTATAGCACAAGCATTTAAATAATCTGGTTGAGATGGACCCACAGCTTTAGTTTTATAAAAACTAGATATAGCTTTTATAATTAAGCCTGGGGTTTGAGATAATGTGTCTAAACATGCTAATAAGATATTGGCTGAATCGCCCAGGTTACTGCCTAGGGCAATTGCAGTTTTATGAGTACCCCCCATGGTTTTGAGCAGTTTTGATTATTCCTTATCAATCTTGGGAAGAAAATCAGGACGATCCTTACTTTCCCAACCTGGGGGGCGTTTGGAATTATACCAGGCGATCGAACCAATAGTAACTGCAGCAACAAAGCCAACCACATAGACTAAGGTGAAGGCCAATGGAAACTGATTTCCAGTGGACACAGGCGCTGCTTCTAGTAATATTAAACTCATGAGTGTTTTATCCCACTGCTTATAATATATGACTTTACTATAATCTCACATATTATAGGCATAGTTCAGTAAATATTAAGAATCAGGTTTGAGTCGTTCTCGCCAAGATGGTTGTCTAGCTGGGGAATTGGGAGAATTATTGACGGAATTTCTGTTTTCCCCGGTTGAGGATGGCACGGTCTGCACGTCATTGCGACGAC
>NZ_LMVE01000040.1:21334-41305 GCF_001432185.1 Cylindrospermopsis sp. CR12
TGGAAGGTAGGACAGTCTGCACATCGTAGCGACGACGCCGTCTTCTTCTAGTAGAGGTATCCTGATTTTGGTCTAATTGCTCATAATTGCGCTCTCTTCTACGACTTTGCCTGGTAGATAAAGTACTGTCTTGAGAGTCTGAGTTATCATCACGGTTAGAAATTTTAAAGCCAGCATTTTTTTTAGAAATTGGTTGGGCCTTGATTGTGGGTTTGCGCTTTGCCACTCGGGAAGGTCGTGGAAAGTTTTCCACTTTCAGGTCTTTTACTGCTCCCCCCATGAATTCAGACCAGGTGTAAGCAGCTGTGGAACTGGAACCATAAGTGGGGCGATTGTTATCATTGCCTAGCCAAATTCCCGTTACCATTTGGGGTATGTAGCCAATAAACCATAAATCTCTTGATTCATCAGATGTACCGGTTTTCCCTGCTACTGGCCTGTCTGGTAATTGGGCGGCCCGTCCAGTACCGTTGGTAACCACATTGGTTAACATCTTGGTCACAATACGACTGCTATCCGTATCTAAGGCTCTTTTGGGTTGGAAATTCGCACTCCAAATTACATCACCCTGACGATTAAGAATACGACGAATAGCGTGTGCTTCCGTATGTAACCCTTGAGTAGCAAAGGAACCATAGGCACTGGTTAATTCTAAAAGGTTAACTTCATTAGAACCAAGAGCTAAGGAGTAGTTATGTTCTAAAGGTGATTTAATCCCCATGTCTTGGGCAATTTTAATAGTTGGCTCATAGCCAACATCTATTAGCACCTGAAGGGAAATTGTATTGATGGATAGAGCTAATGCATCTTGCATCGTCATTAAACCACGGAATTTCTCGCTATAATTCTTGGGTTCATAACCTCTAAATGAAATTTGCCTATCCATATATGTGTCGTTTGGACTCTTCCCTGAGGCTATGGCAGCTGCATATACAAACGTTTTAAATGTTGAACCTGGCTGTCTTTGAGCTTGGGTTACTCGGTTAAACTGAGTTTTGGCAAAATCTTTCCCCCCGACCATGACCTGAATTTCCCCATTACGAGGATTAATGGATACTAAGGCACCCTCTCGAAACCTCCCCCAGGTTCCTTCGTTTTTCAGGGTTCTTACCAGTACTTTCTCTGCCAGTTTTTGCCAATTTGGATTTAAGCTAGTTTCTACAGTTAATCCACCCGCAGCTAAAACATCAGGTTTGAGGTATTTGGGTAGCTGCTGCTGCACGTAGTAACAAAAATAGGGCGCAGTAACTTGAAATCGTCTGGGTAAATTACTCTTGACTGTAAGTTTTTGTTGAAGTGCAGACTGTTTTTCTTGGGGTGTAATTACTCCATCTTCCTCCATTCTTTGTAAAACCGTATTTCTTCTGGCTATAGCTCCGGGGAGATTCTTGTCAGGAGCGTAAATATTGGGTGCAGGAGCAAGACCTGCGATCGTGGCCATTTCTGAAAGGTTTAGCTGATCCACTGTTTTGCCAAAATATACCCAGCTTGCATCTGCTACTCCATAAGCACCTGAACCTAAATAAACTAAGTTGAGGTAACGTTCTAAAATCTCTTGTTTGCTCAGTTCCTCTTCTATTTTCTGGGCTAAACGCACTTCCTTGAGTTTGCGCCACAGAGTCCGCTCTTGACTGAGAAAGAGAATTCTAGCCAGTTGTTGAGTAATGGTACTACCACCTTGCACAACATTTTGTGACTGGAAGTTACTAACAACAGCCCTAACAATTCCCTGAAAGTCTACTCCATCATGTCGTCTAAATCTTCTATCTTCTGATGCAATAAAGGCTAACTGCAATTTGTCTGGAATCTGTTGTATCTTTAACTGATCTCTTGTCGCTTCTCCTTGCTGCATTAAAACAGTGTTGTCTCCAGCTTTAATGGTGAGGGTTTGTTGCCTTATCATCGCATTAAGTTCTGATTTGTCTGGTAAGGAACTGTCTACTTTCCGAATACCATAATTGAAACCAATGATGGTAGTACCTAAACCTAACCCCGCCCAGAACCAAACACGCCGATAAAATGGCTTCTCACTTCTCCCAATTTTCTCTCTCACCACCAATGATAGTTGCTGAATATGCCCAACTAACAACCTCAATTTTGGTGGCATGGTCAGGGGCGGTTTTTCATCTGTGGGATTCTCGTTTTTCTGATTATTACCAACTGGCAAGAGTAATTTCTCCTTATCAGACATAGTTTAAGTGAACTCCTGAGTCGAGTCAACCACAATAATATTAATGTAAAACTGACAAATCTCTCTCTTTTGGGAGAGAGTTTGGGCGAATTTGCCTTAATTTTGTACATCCACCCAGCGACGGTAAAGTTTTTGAATTTTCCTGAGTAAGGAGGTATAAATTGTTTGATTATGATCCGAGTTTTTAGCTAAATCCTGTATTCTTGTTAATAATTTAGCCTCTTCCGTGGCAACCTCACCATCACTGTAGATTAGCCCACTGATGGATTCAATTAAGTCTTGACACTGTTCCAAACTAGGGCGATCGCCTAAATACTCTCTTACCCATTGATAGCATTGATCTGGTTTAACTTGAACTAACTCGTAGAGCCAAGGTTTGATTTCTGGATCAGCAGAAAGACCCTTAGAATGGGCTATCTCTCTGAGATATTGTCTTTCCTCTGGCTGAATTCTACCATCAATCCAAGCTGCACCAATCAGAATTTTAACTAGATTTTTTACGTCGGGATGATTAACCATTTTGCCTCCTCCAGTAGATTCGGACTCTGGTTAAATGGTACAATGGTTGGACATATTTTAACTCTAATCCTTGTTTTTTCTTAAACGCACTAAGAAGAAACCGTCCATATTCTGTTGGTGTGGCCACAGCTTTAACCATCCAGGGGAGGAAACATCCAGAAAATCAAAGTTCGGCTTTTCCATCTCCCACTGGGGATTAACATGCAAAAATTCTCTAACTAGGTCCTCGTTCTCCTGGGGATGCAAGGTGCAAGTAGCATACACCAAAACTCCTCCCGGCTTGACAAAGTTGGCAGTATAGGATATGAGTTCTTTTTGTATGTGGGCAAGATCTCCTACAGAGCTAGGGTTTTGTCGCCATCGTGCATCAGCGTGACGATGCATGGTCCCTAAACCAGAACAGGGAGCATCTAACAGTACCCGGTCAGCCACATGGTGGAATTTGGTCAAATTACGACTGTCTCCAGGAAAAATTTCAATAGATTGCAAACGGAGACGTTGGGCATTTTCAGTGAGTTTACGTAAGCGAGAAGGAGTGCGATCGCAGGCATATATTTTACCGTTATCGCCCATTAATTCGGCAATGTGGGTAGTTTTTCCACCGGGGGCGGCACAAACATCAATGATCACCTCACCAGGTCTAGGATCCAGCAAATGACCAACTAACTGGGCCGCTGCATCTTGTATGCACCACCATCCTTCAGTGAAACCTGGTAAATTTTGAATTGGTCCAGCAGGCCCAACTAACCTTAACCCTTGGGGTAAGTGGGGTATCCTATGGAGCAAAATACCAGACTTTTTAAAAACTGATTCCACCATTTCCACGGAAGCTCGCAGAATATTTACCCGTAAATCAATCGTGGGAGTTTGATTCATCCACTGACAGAGTTTTTCCGTTTCTTCCTGGCCCAACTGTGATAACCAAACCTCAATTACCCAATTAGGAAAGCTGTATAAAATACCTAGTCTTTCTACTAAATTTTCCGGGAGGATCAGGGGATCAGAGGTCTTTTCTAAAAGACGTATATATTGGCGTAAAAAACCATTCACAAAACCAGTTAACCCAGGGAAGCCATTTTCTTTTGCCAGTTGTACAGTAGTATTGACAGCAGCGGAAACGGGGATTTTTTGTTGGTAACGCAGTTGATACAAACCCAGATGCAAAATACATCGCAGATCCCTTGGCTGTTGTGGTGATTTTTTATCAGCAATTTGGTCAATTATTGCATCTAGGCTGCGTTGTCTCCTTACACTACCGTAGACCAATTCTGTCATTAATCGTCGGTCATGATCAGATAACCTAAACTTGTGTAAAGTGCGATCGATAGCAGTATCAGCATAGGCTCCCCGGTGTACTTCTCTGAGAGCAGTAAATGCTATTTGTCGAGTAGATAGGGTGTTCATAAAAGGGAGATTAGGCCATATACCGAATAAAGGGAATTGCCCTAGACAATTCCCTTCTTGTACGGTTGTCAAAGGAGCTGTGGTCTTAATTTATCTTCTTCTGCTACCAAAACCGCCCGAGCGCCGAATGCCAGAAGAACGAGATCCACTGCCAAAACTACTACCAGAATTACGTCGCAGAGAGCTAGACCCCCCCGATGAGCGGAGATTACTACCCCCAAAGCCAGATCCAGTAGCTCTACCACCAGTATTAGTCCGATTTGTCAATCCACTATTTGATCTAAGAGATCCCGTAGTCCGGAAAACTGCACGATTTCTCACAGCTGCAGGTGGTTGATTATAGCGACTTTGATAACTCGAAACTGCTGCATTATAGCTAGAACCATATCCACCATGACCATAAATACCACCGGGTTGATAAACGGGGGGTACGTAGTACTGAGGTCTGAATAACATATTACCAATGGCCTGACCTGCTATATTACCAGCTACAGCAGCTGCGAAAGGAGTCCAGAAACTAGACTCTTGACGGACAAAAACCGTTTCCTGCTGTCCGGTTTGAGGATTACTTCTGGTTTCAGTAACATTATGGACATACTCAATTTTAAAGTCTTCCGTTATATATAAGGCTGGTTGTCCATTTTCCACCTTTAAATAACTTTTTTTGCCCTCTTTGACTTCCTCGTCAGTTAAACGAGCCATTTGCAATTTCTCCGTGGCAAAAGTTGGTGGTTGATTGCCTAGTAAAAATAGGGTATACTCACCATTGGCATCGTTATAAGTAACCTGTTGTACTTGATACTGTCCATCATTGAGTTTAGTGGGGGTTGCACTTTGACTACCATTGGAATAGGTGGTATTTTGGGAAGCTCCCCCACAAGCAATGGTTGTTAAGCACAAGGTTAGGGCTAAACAAACAATTGTCAGTCTACGCATTATAGTCTTGACCATTTGAATAATTTGATTTTTCCAGGGTGTTATTTTTGATTGCCAATAACTCAAGGTTAACAAGAAACTTAGAGAGGAATCAACTCTGGATAATATTCTAACAAATGATCATCTGTTAGTTCATCGCCTAAACGTGCAGGGGAGAAATGAACCTGGATGGCTCTAAGTTTATTTTGGTAATGTAAGTTAACTAGCGATTTTAATCCAGCTTTAAGGGAAGAAATCTGGGCCAGATTTGTTTCTATTTCTGGCACTTCACCTTCAAAAGCAACTGTAAGCATTACCAGCACATTCCGGGTAACGGGAATAGATAGGGCCCGACCTGGACTGGAACCAGTATCAAGGTCAGCTCCATATCTCTGTGCGGAATCAGTAAATAATTCATTTACATAGTCACCCGCTTCTCCCTCATTCCAGAATACATCTCCCTCATTACCAGCAGCAACCCAGCACTGGTCATATCTCAAAAGGGTTTCACATACTGTGACTAGTTGCTCTCCTAGTGATTTTAAATCACCTTCAGCATCTATTGCTTCTCTAGCAGCCCCATTTAAGACTCCTAAAATTGGTGCCACTTCCTGTCCATGCAGGTGCAAAAATATACGGGAAACTACGTAACGTGTTCTACCGATAAATTTATTAAATAAATTAGTCATTTTTTTCAAAGTTTACAATCCCTACCCCCATTATAGGGCCATACGCTGAAAAACGCTAGATCTTAGGCATCCGTTTAAATAGTTCTATTAAAGGAGATAGTTTCAGCAGTATAAGGTAAAAGTAAAAAATATATATATTTATGATGATTTATCATATTACCTAGCTATTCTGTATTGATATTCTGCTTCGCTAATGAGGTCTTGGGGAGATTCCACACGCTCTAAAAATACTAAACCTTCTAAATGATCATACTCATGTTGAAAAATTCTTGCCACGAAGTTGACTAACTCCTGTTTTTGAAAATTACCATTTCTATCAGTATATTCTACTTGAATTCTTTCATACCTGGGGACTAAACCTCTGATTCCTGGAACACTTAAACAACCTTCCCATCCTTTGGTAATTTCCGTCCCATAACTAACTATTTTAGGATTAATCATTGCCGTTGGCTCCATTTCTGGTGCATGGGGATATCTAGGATTGGGACGGGAAGCTACAATAAATAGGCGCAATGACTGGGCTACTTGGGGTGCAGCAATGCCCACACCATTGGCCTGGGCAACTGTGGTTATTAAATGATCAATTAGTTGTTGTATTTCCCGATCATTAATCCCTTCAATTTCTGCAGCTTTTTGCCGCAATAGGGGATTGCCCAATTGAATAATTGATGATTTATCAGTCATATTTTAACTTCCTATTTCCTACTATTAATTACTCTACTCAGTAGTATAGCATGTTATTTAAGCCCATGCTGGAAAACTATCTTCGGGATCTTATCGGTAAAGATCCTGGCTCAACAGCTAAATTTACAGTTGTACCATTACGCTCCACTTCTATTGTCAGAGGAGTTCCAATTTGACTATTTTCTACTATTTTTTGCACTTCTTCAACTTTAGTAATTAATTGTTTGTTAATACTCTTAATTATATCCCCTGCTCTCAATCCTCCCCGCGCTGCTGGTGATTGAGGAACAATTCTAACTAAGAATACTCCTTTATCAGTAATAATATTGACTCTATCACCAAATCTACTAACTATTCTATCTTTAATCTCAGGAGTGAGGGTGATCATTTCTACTCCCAAATAAGGATGATCAACGCGACCATTGGCAATTAATTCTTGGGCAATTTTTTTGACCGTGTTAATGGGAATAGCAAAACCTAAACCTTGAGCACCTTGAATAATCGCAGTGTTCATGCCTATAGCTTCTCCGCGAGCATTTAAAAGCGGACCACCGGAATTACCTGGATTAATCGCTGCATCAGTTTGTAAGTAATTTACCCGTTTATCGCTAGCACCAATGTCAGTACTAGACCGATCTGTGGCGCTGATGATGCCCGAAGTTACGGTATTATTTAAACCCAGGGGATTACCAATAGCAATTACTGCTTCTCCAGGTTGTAAATCACTGGAATTACCTAGAGTTAAAGTGGGTAGATTTTGAGCATTAATTTGTATAACTGCCACGTCCGTAACTGCATCTTCCCCCAACACCTTACCATCAAAACTACGCCCATCTTTCAGGGTTACTGTTACCTGATCCGCACCGTCTACCACATGGGAATTAGTTAAAATTTGACCAGAAGCATTAATGATAAATCCTGAACCACTACCCCTTTCTACCCTTTGTTCTGGTCGGGGAAGAGCATCACCAAAAAATCTACGTAAGAATGGGTCGGAAAACTCTCCTGGTACTTGGGAGGTAACAGTTCTGGCAGAGTCAATACGGACAACCGCACTACCCACTTTTTGCACTACTTGAACAATAAAATTAGGATCACCACCAGCTACTACCACAGTGTTGGACTTGGTGGTTGATTCAACTTGAGGGTTGATTTTTTGTGGTGTGAGATTTCTGCTGTTTAAATTGGAGCAGCCTGTCACAAGTACGATTAGTCCAGTCATCAATATTGAGCGTTTCAATAAATGCCCAAATTCCTCCATACTTACATCTGCAGATTCTGTCCTTTGTCTGTCATTTACCATAAGAGTAGAATCCTTTTTTGTTTAAATCATTGGTGTTGGGTTTCCTGTCGTCCACCCAACCTACGAACTACAATAAAAATCTCACTAAAACGTATAAAGCAGCAGTAATAAGTTGTAATATAGTGATGGGAATTCCATAGTGCAAAAAGGTCTTGAAAGAGATTCTTTTGCCATGCTGTTCTGCAATACCAGCAGCAACAATATTAGATGATGCTCCCACTAAAGTGCCATTACCACCTAAAGTTGCACCAAACATCATAGCATAAAATAAAGGTAAGACCTCTGGGGGAAATTTTCCTTGAAAGTCGGTAGCTAAAACAGCTGCTGGTGCTAACCCTACATTGACAATATATTGTTTTATCATGGGGACCATTGCTACCACTAGAGGAATATTGGGAATAACGCTTGACAATGCACCAACAACGAATAATACAAGTAGGGAAGCAAATAAAATATTTTTGCCTAGAATAATACTTAAAATCCCCGATAAGCTGTTAATTACACCGGTTTTATCTAGTCCCCCAATCAAAACGAAAATGCTCATGAAAAAGATTAAAGTACCCCAGTCTACATCTTGCAGGATGTTATGAACCGAGTCAATGCGAGTTTTATGGGCCAGTAGCAAAGCTAGGGTGGCTCCTAATAAAGCTACTGCAGCAGGGGAAATAGGTATTGGTAAATAGTCGCCAATGATAAAGAATATCAATACAAAAGCGACAATAACAGCACCTAACATTAGAACCCGTGGGTGATTGATCTGAGGATGGGGTAATTCAGCTAGATTCTCTAGATTGGTTCGCCAAATTTTTCTAAATAGAATAGGTAAAGTTACTACTACAGTAATCACCGCAATGGCCCCACCTAAACTTAACTGGGTCAAATAATCTATAAAGCTGATATTGACAGCATCACCAACAATAAAGGTGGCTGGATCTCCCACTAAAGTTAACAATCCAGAACTATTAGCCACAAAAACCATTAAAATTAACAGAGGTACGAAATTTACACCTATTTCCTCCGCCATGGGTGGGATTAATGGAGCTAATAACATTACCGTTGTAGCGTTAGGCAAAAACGCACAGATAGGTGTAACTAGTAATACTATACCTAATAATAATTTTCTACCACTACCTTGAGCAAGAATGACAATTTGTGTAGCTATATAGCTGAAGATATTAGTCGGTTCAAAGGATCGGACTAACACCATTACACCAAAGAATAACCCCAATGTGCTATGGCTTTTGCCAATATAACCAACTGCTTCCCCCAAGCTCATGATGTTGGTAAATACTAGAACCAATGCCCCTAATAGAGCTGCTACGGTTAGATCGAGCAATTCAACCGTGATGGCCAAAATGACCGCAACAAACGTGATAACACTTACAACAGCTTGCCAATTTTCCATGGTAATTCCCCTTATATTTAATTCCACCCGACCACTTCCTAATCAAGACATTTGGGAATGCCCAATACAGGACAAGGAAAATTATTGTCTAATCTCTCAATTAAGGGATGATTAATGGATTGACAACCTAAAAATAGGGCATCAGCACTTTCTAATTCTACAACTTTTCGCAGTTCTGTACACAGATTGCCAAATCGTAAATGGGATTTGAAATAACTTTGCCATTCCCGAGCTAAATTTCTGGCTTGCCACAAAATTTTATCTGCTTCTTCTGTCTTTGATTGTGTCAATACTATGGTTTTTAACATGGTTTCCAATACGGACAATTTTGAGCCCGTACTCTCTACTTCCACCGACTTTTTGGGTGATTCTAATCGATGATGAAAATAAATATCATCGGGATTATTACCCAAGTTATTAATTATCTGCTCCTCTGATACGTAAACAGCTTCAACTTTAACTTCTATTTTTGATGCTAGATGAGTTTGATGGGCTATGCAAAAGGCTATATCTAATGCTGTATGACTATTAGGAGATCCATCATAACCTACCATTAACCTGATGGGCCTAATGGCTGAATACTTATCATTATCGCACTCCTTGCCACTTGGTATCAGTAACATCTGGTCAATTAGGTCAGGTCGACCAATAGCACTCTCTAGTCGTGCTAATAACGGCTTAATTTTCACAGTTCTAATTACTCCCGCTGGAAACTAAATAGGAATGATAAGCAGGGATAACAATTTGAAATATTATTAGCTCCTATATGCTGGAAATCTACATGCCCCCACCACATACTGGATTCATACTAATCCCACTCCGGATGATTAACAAACTTGTTCCATCACAAAGCGTCTAATAAATTACAAACTGACTAAAGAAACCTCAATAATAACTGGTATAACAGCTTACATTTTGGAGGTTCCTTCCATTGCCGACGGAGTTAGCTGACGGGCTAAGACTGGAAGGTGTCTCTCAATTACGATTTGCCCCAAATACATGGTTCCTCCGCTTCAAACCCACCTTTTATGGATCCGAATTAGGCTACCCAATCACAACTTGTAACACTATTACATCAAGTATGAGGAAAGTCAAGAGGGAAAATATTGATATAAGTTATGTATAGATTATTTCTCTATGAAAATAAACCCTCTCTTTGTAAACGAGCGATCGCATCTTCTGCTGCAGCTTTTTCTGCGTCTTTTTTATTTTTACCCTTACCTTGACCAAACTCTTTACCATCTACTAAAACTCTAGAAGCAAATTCTGGTAGATGGGGGGATCCGCCTATTTGTTGAGTTTTATATTTAGGTGGATTTGCACATAATTTTTTTTGTACCCATTCTTGAAAGCGATTTTTAGAATCTACATTATAACGGGATTCAATAGTATGTTGTGACACAAAATCAAACAGAGGTTCAACTGCAACTTTAACTGCTTCTATATTACAGTTATTGTCTAAATAGTAAGCTCCAATGACAGCTTCAAATGTACTACTAAGAAGATTAGGATTTTGGTAACCGCCATCTTGAATAGTACCTTTGCCCAGGCGCATTTTCAGATTTAAACCAACTTCCAGGGCAAACTTAGCCAGCTGTTTTTCTTCCACCAATGCAGAGCGTCGACGAGTCAGTTCATCTTCACCTTTTTGTGGATAACGAGAATAGAGATACTCTCCACTAATAAAATTAAGAATGGCATCCCCCAAGAATTCCAATCTCTCGTTATGGTCTCCCTCAGTTGGATTTTCGTTAGCATAGGAACGATGAGTTAATGCTTGACGGACTAGCTTCTCATTTTTAAATATCAGAAGTTTATGCATTTTTTCTACAATTAAAAAATTATATAAAAAATTATAAATATAATCTACCTTGGGTTGAGAAAACCCAATACTAATGATTTAAACAGTCAACCGCGCTTACATCCCCACCTACAAGGGGATGGGGTTTTACGCTCGATCAATAAAGAGCTATCTGAGCATATCTATATACCCACGCGCCGATTTTTTTTCTCAATGCTGGGGGTTGACTATTGAACCTTGAACATGATACCCTCACAATGGGAACCTATTCACTTTTTTTTATAGATGCTTACACTCGATTATACTTAACCCTCATAGTACCACATTTTTATCGCTTCGACCACAAAAAAACTTATCTCATCCCCTCATAAATATAATTTTTTCTTATCACTGGAGTTTAGACTAAAAATAAAAGCGATCGCATCTCTTATAATCCTAATAGTCAAAACGGGATAAAGTTATGCAAATACTACCAGGACCGAAAACATTATCTACTATTCAAGTCCTAAACTGGATATTCAGGCCTATGCCTTATATGGTAGAGTGTGCTAAAAAATACGGAGATTTGTTTGCTCTAAAACTACAAAGTGATTTACCACCACTGATATTTGTTCATTCTCCGGAAGCCATACAGCAGATGTTAAGTAATGATCAAAAAGAATTGGAAGCACCGGGGGAGTTAAATAGCATTTTTGAATATTTATTGGGCAAAAATTCTGTTATTACTCTTAGTGGTAAGGCACATCAACGTGAGCGTCAATTAATTATGCCTCCTTTTCATGGAGAAAGAATGAGAACTTATTCAAAATTAATTGAAAATATTACCACAAAGGTTTTTGCTCAACAAGAAAAAAATCAATTTTTCAATGTTAGGAATATTACCCAAGATATCACTCTTCAAGTAATGATAGAAGCTGTTTTTGGCATTTATGAAGGAGAACGAGCATTAAAACTTAAATATTTACTGTGTGAACTTTTAGAACAGGCTAGCAGTCCTTTGCGGGTGAGTTTTCTCTATCTTCCTAAATTGAAAGAGATCTTTGGGGTATCGGAAATTTGGAAACGACACATTCAGAAAAAAGAACAAGCTGATCAACTAATTTATCAGGAAATTAAAGAAAGAAGAGAAAATTTTGATCCTCAGCGGACAGATATTCTTAATTTACTTATGTCTGCTAGAGATGAAAATAATCAACCCATGACTGATGTAGAATTAAAAGATGAATTAATGACGTTATTAGTCGCGGGTCACGAAACTACCGCTACAGCTATTTCTTGGGCTTTTTACTGGATTCACAAACTCCCGGAAGTTAGAGAAAAGTTATTGGCAGAATTGGATTCTTTAGAAGAAAATTATGATTCCAGTGCTGTTTTTAAATTGCCATATTTAACTGCGGTTTGTAATGAAACATTAAGGATTCATCCCGTGGGAATGTTAACTTTTCCCAGAATGGTTAAAGAACCTATTTCTTTGGGTGGTTATCAACTTGAACCTGGAACAATTCTTCTAGGTTCAATTTACTTAGTTCATCATCGGGAAGATATTTATCCCGAGCCAGAAAAATTCAAACCAGAACGCTTTTTAGAAAAACAATTTTCACCTTATCAATTTCTACCTTTTGGTGGCGGTTCTAGGCGTTGTGTGGGTTTAGCTTTTGCCCAAATGGAAATGAAATTGATATTGGCAAAAGTTTTAAAAACATGGTCAATGAAATTAGTTAACACCCAGGAAGTTAAACCAAAAAGACGGGGGCTAGTTACCGGACCAAATGCTCCTATAAATTTGACCATTGAACAATATTCTTACCCCTAATCACATTTGCACTCCTGCTTGGTATTTTAAAACGTAGGTTGGGTTGAAGTATGAAACCCAACGCCCGCATGGGTCTCGTTCCTCGACCCATCCTACAAATAATTGTGCCTCCCTACTTATCATTTTTGCCAATAACTTATATTATATACTATATACATTAAGCGATCGCTTGCAGTCCAAATTGTGGTTTGTTGGGATCCTCAGAAGTTGCTTATTCTTAAACATTATTAAACAAAATTAATTAGATTGAACACATACCAGAAAACACTTCTACACAAGTCCCTTGGAAGTTCAAGATTATTCTCTAAACGAGTTAAATATCTATCTTGAGATAGATGTAACGGGATGATGTAACTTGCTATGGTCATTTTGAAACTTAGGTGAAAGTCTAGTATAATTTTTGCGCTAGATGTAAAAGCCGTTTTTGTTCTAAATTTAACACGTCTTGTAGGAGGCACTTATGGCTTTGTTTGGAAATCGTTTTTCACAGTTGCGTAATGAAAATCAGACCGTTATGAGTCCTGCAGAGGCTTTAGCTGGTATTGCCCTTATTTCAATTACTGCAGATGGATACTGTTCAGATGAAGAGGTATTAGGTTTAATGGCTTCGCTAAATAGGATGAAGTTATTTCGTAGTTATTCTACTGATGTGATACGAAAGTTGTTTGATAGATTGTTGTTTTTGATAAAAAGAGACGGATTTAGTAATCTTCTTCAATCTGCTGTTTCTTCCCTACCTCGTGATTTGCATGAAACTGCTTTTGCTGTGGTTTCGGATCTTATTTTAGCAGATGGGGAAGTTACTCAGGAGGAAGAAGATCTTTTGGGTGATTTATATAAAGCTTTAGACTTATCGGAGGAAGTAGCTTCAAAAATTGTTGATGTTATGTTGATTAAAAACAAGGGGTAGTTGCGTCTAAGTAAAAGTTAGGAAGTCTCAGATAGGTAGTTATTCACCCGTGAATTTTGGTAATAAAAAGAGTACCATTAAGTGTTAAGATTGTTAGAGTTGTTTAGGAACTAAGAAGTATGGCTTCAAAAAAACAAGGATTACAAGGAAACTATGCTCAGACCAGACTGCTACTGGCATTATGGGATTTAGGAGCAGGGGAGCAGAAGGTAACCAAAGGTCAGTTAGGCAAGCGCATAGTCTCTAAAGGTCAAAGAATGATTGACTATCAGCAAATAATAGAACATTTAGAAGCAGATGGTGCTATTACCATCACAAAGAAAGGTGCGACGGTTAGTTATACAATCACCATACCTGTGGGTATTAATACTTTACACAATGGACTCTCTAATAAGGAATTTAAATTTGATAAGAACGTTGGTGCTTGGGTTGCTAATGCTTTATTGCTTTTACTACGTCAATCCCACTCAACACCATCAACACCGGAAATAAAAGCTAGTGAATCTACTAATAGTAAGGTTATTGCTTCCTATGAGGAATTTAAATCCGTATTATTAGAAGTTTATAGTCTTTTGGATAATCAATACAATTTTGACAACTTAGTTCCAATTTATAGACTGAGAAGAGAAATAGGAGAAAGAGTGGAGAGGGGAAAGTTCAATCAGTGGTTAGTAGAAATGCAAGCTGATGATATTTTACAGCTCATTTCCGGGGAAATACCAGATTTCACCGCTGATAAACAGGAAGACAGTATTCTTATTCCCGGAACTCAACTGCGGTCTTACGCTAAACGGTTAGTTTAAAATGCTTCCAACTCAATTTAACTCAATACAAGAACTTCATTTTTCTTTTTGAAGTTTCCTATTCCTTAAACATAACAACAACAATGACAAACACACCGAGTTCGCCCATAGAATCCGTCAATGCTGCTATTAATAGTCACAATCCTTTTATCAATGCGGGCATTGTTAAAGAACAGAATATTTGGGGTAAAGGATTTCCTGATGTGACAACATTAAACCAGCATGCTTCTAAAAAGATATTTGAAGCCATTGAGTTTGTTCGTCAGACAAAACATAGTCAAGATAAAATAACTTCTATTGCCATTACCGCACAGCAAGGAGTTGGTAAAACTCATCTTTTGAGTCGAATTCGTCATCAATTAGAAAAAGAGGGAGGTGCTTTGTTTATTTATGCAAGTGCTAATAATTATACTGATTTAAATTTAGTAAAGTATCAATTTCAACAAACCCTAGCAGATAGTTTGAGCAAAACTGGTAGTCAAGGAGTAATGCAATGGCAAGAAGTTGCTACAGCTATGGCTAGTGAAAATAGAGAGAATACTAAACCTGCTGCAGAATTAATAAAAAACTTTGATAAAACCTATAAGAAGAAGCAAGGAACTAATCAAGACTTGATGAATGTTCTCCAAAGAATGGTAATGAAAAATAGACCCGATGCAGATCCCTATATTATTCGTGCCATCCTGTGGACACTGTCAGAAACTCAAGCTCCCTTTGCTATTAGATGGCTATCTGGTGAAGAGTTATCTGAAGCAAATGCTCATGAGTTGGGACTACCTAATCCTAGTAGAACTAATCAGGAGAGAGAAGCAGAAGCTCTGAAAAATATCCAACAAGTTCTCAATTTGGTTAGTTATTATAACTCAGTTGTCATTTGTTTTGATGAAATGGATGTCAAAAATAACTCAACAGAAGATGGGTATCCTACAGGAACCGTGATCGCCACTTTTGTAAAAATTCTTCATGACACCCTAGAAAACTCAGACTTGGGCAAAGGAGTAGTTATTATTACGGTAATGTTACCAGCAGTATGGAAAGAGCAGGTCAATTCTCTCCTCGATGGTACACCTCACCGAATTTCTAAGTTTACCCAACGAAAACCCATAGATTTAGAACCTCTCAACACAAACTCCATATTAGATATAGTCGCTATATGGCTCAATGAATATTATACTTCAAAAAATTTAATTCCTCCCCATATACTTTATCCATTTTCAGAAAGCCAACTTAAAGAATATGGTAAAAATAAACCAACTGTTAGAGAGGCCTTACAATGGTGCGCCAACAATTTTCGTGTACAAGAAGAACAGCTTCCTCAAGATCCTGCTTCCAGATTTGAACTGGGATTTACTAGGGAAATGGCTACTGATATTAAAGATTATTCAGAGGATAGCGACCTGATTGCAGAAGCTCTGTATTTTGGATTTACCACTTTAAAAGGACAGGTGCTAGAACAAGTAATGATAGAAGAAATTATTGATGATGTGCAACCAAAGAGTAAAAATAAGAATTTTATCAGGTTCAAAATTGTTGGACATGAGAATGGAAGACTGGTAAAAATTGGTTTAGCAGTTGTTCAGGATACTCTTTTCACATTAAATGCTTGCTTGAAGCGCTTAAATGATTATGAAACATTTGATTTGACTCGTGGCTGTTTGGTTCGTTCTTATGCTAAAATAGAACAAATGAAGAAAAAATCAGAGGGCTATAAGTTACTCAATGAATTGATATCAGAAAAAGGAGGAGAAAATGTAGATCTAATCGACAATCAAATTCGACCACTCATAGCAATATTGCATATTTATCAAAAGCGAGAAAATTACCAACTAACTGAACAGGAGATTTTTGATATTATTCGCCAAAACAAAATTACCTTTGATAATCTCTTATTGAGAGAAATTCTCAGTGATCCATCTGGAACCATGATTCAGGTCAGTGATGAAGACATTATAGAGGAATTATTCTCTAATTCCGATATAAATGAAGCAGAAAAAGAAGATGACTTAGCTGATCTTTTCGGTTAAAATTGCCTAGTATTAATGAATTATGAGTAAATCTGTCTTAATTTATAATGCCCTCTGCTTACCAGATATTGATATTGAACACCTAATACAAGGACGAATTATTAGTGTTATACCACAGAAGTTACTAATGGTTAGTGGACAGCCTTTTGCCTTGTTTCCAGCTGATCTGAATTCTCAAGAAGTTTTAATAAAATGTTGGGCTAGATGTCAAGGTTGTCAAATTATTGATAAAACCGGTCCTTTAGACATTCTAGCTCAGTTAACCATGCGGGAACCAGATTTTTTTCGGCAAATACTAGAAAAACGTCCCCATTTTTTTCTAGCTCATTTACGGGTTTACTATTTAGATACATTTGTGAAAGTTAAAACATTCCCCAACATTGAGCAAAAGCTGGGAAAATTCATACCTTTAGATAATATATATACGTCAGAAAATCAACCTGTATTAGATGATTATGTGTTTCTTCAACGTCAGAAACGACTAGAAAATCGCCAACCTCCTTTACACCCTCAAATAGAAAAACTAGATAGTCTGTTATCATCCCTGATGAAAAGTAGCCCAGAATTTCCTGTTTACCAGCAATTACAACAGGAAATTAGAGAATTTCTAGGATGGAGTAATGTTAAACACAAAGAGACTACAAATTCTGATTTAGATTGGATAAAAACCATTTCCTTTTTAGGGGATAGAAGTATAGAACTAGAAGAGAGGAAAAGTAACTATCAAGCAGGTACAGACTTTGAGAATATTTGTCGACGAGGTTTAGAATTTTTGGGATTTAGAGTAGAAAATAGCTATAAAGGGGGTGTAGGAGGTTTAGATTTATATTGTTCTGACCCGTTTCCTCTAGTTTGTGAATGTAAATCTGGTAAAAGTATTCCAGACCGTGCAGTAGAAGAATTAGATAGAATTGCTAAAAGACACTTGCAAGAAAATTATTTGCAAGCAGTGCGTTTAATTATTGGACCGGGTGGTCCTACCAAACAGCTGCAACAATCGTTGATCAGATCTGCCAAAATTTCCAAAACTAGTATTATCAAAGCCATGACATTACAAAAATTAGTGCAACTAAAAGCCACATATCCAGGAGCAGTAAATCTTCTGGAATTAAAGGAATATTTAGAACCTGGTCAAATAGATGATGGGATTGACGAATATATAGAAAAAGTAGAGAAGCAAATCAAGATACGATCCCATCTGGTGAGATTAGTCAAGGAATATTTGCGCAATTCAGGACTAGAATTTGCAATGGTAGGTAATTTACATGGCGTTTATTTTGGCACACCCTCATCAGTCCCATTAAAACTTGAAGAGATGCACGAAATATTGATAGAACTATCATCACCTCTGACAGGATATTTGGGTAGAAAAAGAGGTACGGATTGGAGGACTGATCAGTTTTATTATCTACGTGATCTGATTGTACTAGATGATAATTAAGCACGAGGTAATTTTATGAAAAGCGATCGGCTTATTGGCGTTCAATTAAAATCGTGTGATTTTGAAGCCTACCGCTCTCGAATACCTAATGTATCACATAACTAATTAATAATTATCGTACACGTAGTGTTACCGTTTCAAAGGTTTTGCCACCGGTAAAACGAACCCAAGGACGGCCAGAGAGGTTAGCAAGTGATACGCTAGAGCAAACTTCAGGTGTGGTCACATTCAAACTATCCACATTCCAATTATCATAGCCATCGAAGGGACGACGCGGCGCACCATCATGGGACAAGGTGAGGGTTGCAAGATCGCCCAGTCGTGTACCTGCAGGTAGAGATACAGAAAAATTGCGAACTGAGTTACCCGTCAGTCCCCTACCACCAGTCAAGTTCACCCTAGGTAATGTTCTACCGTCTCGAAGACGAATTTCGGCATAGGCCACACTACCCTCTCGTAGGTCATCACCACCTGTTACTATCTTTAATCCTAGAGATGAAGGACTGGCTTCACGGGATGTATCTGGGGCACGAAAGGGTACGGCTTCAAAGGTTTTGCCGCCGGTAAAACGAACCCAAGGACTACCCGTAGCGCTAGCTACAGACAACCCACCGGAGCAAACTCGTGCAGTTGTTACACTCATAGCATCCACATTCCAGTTGTCATATCCATCAGGAAAGCGGCGGGGTGCGCCGTCGTGACTAATAGTAAGAAGGGATCCATCTAGATCGCCCAGTTGTATCCCACTGGGTAAAGATACGGAAAAAGAGTTTCTGGAGTTACCACCCAAACCTCTACCACCATTTAAATTGGTTTTTGGTAAGGTTCTACCGTCTCGAAGACGAATTTCAGCATAGGCCACGCTACCTTCCCGCAAGTCATCACCACCTGTTGTGATATTTAGTTGTAGAGTGGGAACTGGGGCTGAGCGATCAGCTGTTTGGGCGCTTGCAATCATTGGCAATGATCCGAGGAGAGCTAATAGAGTTATCCCAGATAGTGTGGGAAATAAGTTCTTTTTCATTTTTTTTTCTGCGAATTATAGGTGGTCTTTGTTGATACTAATCAAGGAATCAAGACGAAGAGACACGGAAAAAATGTTCCAAGTTTTTGGCAAAACTTTATTGATTGCTCTGAACTTTAACCACCAAAAAACCATACTGTACCTGTGTACAAATAATAAATGCCTGTAAGCATTAAAGCTGCACTGCCTAGTTGAATAATAGTTTCTGAGTGTTGTAACAAGTTCCTACTTTGTTTAACTAACCCTGTAAATAGACTGGCTAGAAAAATCAAAATTGTATATCCTAAAGCATAACTGACCATGGTAAGTGTACCTAAAACTTGAGAACCAGTAGCAGCAGCTGCTGCTAACACTGCAAATAACACCGGACTAGCACAGGGAGAACTCACCAGAGCAAAGGTTAGACCTACACTGTATGGACCTGTATTAGGAAGTTTTAAGTCTATCTGGGGGAGGTAAATTTTAATTACTCCTATTAACCATAGTCCCATCACTGCCATAATTAAGCCAACTATTATGTTGATATAGCCCCTGTATTCTATGATTACCATTCCAGCAAAGGATGAAACCAAACCAAATAAACTTAAAGTGGTAACAGTCCCTAGCACAAATAAACCAGCTTGACTAAAAGCATCCCAACGAGATTTTATTTTTAGGGTGCCAATATAACTCAGATTAACCGGAAGTAGGGCAAGAATACAGGGAGAAATACTGGCTAATAATCCACCAATAAATGCCAGGGGTAGTAAAACAAAGGGGTTGGCTGTGTTCTGTTTTTCAAACCACTTTTGATAAAGGTTTTCTGCAACGGAAATTATTCTTTCTAAGGGTTCACTAATGACTGAACCTAGGGTAATAACAAGAATTAAAGCTACTAGTCCTAATGCTATATATAACAGCATCTTCCGGGATTTTTTAAGGATATATATAGGCTTTTTCCCCCTTGGTACTTTTTCTATTTCGCTCATAATAATGTCCTCAAATTGTTTAGTTGCTTTATCCGTCAAATCCCTAATCCTTACGCTTATCTCTGGGAAATTGCAGA
>NZ_LMVE01000041.1:0-5939 GCF_001432185.1 Cylindrospermopsis sp. CR12
CACAACTTCCCCTTAGACCTAGCTGCTGGTGAAGTAGCACCTGTAGCATTAACCGCTCCCGCAATCAACGGTTAATAACAAATACTGGTAAATGAAAAGCTCCACACCTAGTGGGGGGCTTTTTTTATGGGGAGTGCTTCGCAATCGCCTGCAGAAGAAAGAGTAAACCCAGGAGATTCTCAAGGGAAATTTCACCGAACTACTGTCGGTGTATATCATTGCGATCGCCCCGCCCTAAGTGCTTCAGAATCGTCCGTCATTCTCATTGTCTTCAAGGACAGGTTCACCATTTTTCCTTTGAGAGGAAATGGGTAAGCGATCCTAGAAAAAAGACCTAGCCCTAAGAAATTATCAAGGGATGTTATACAGTGCGAGCTCCTGTATGGAGTGCTGCGCAATCGGTTATATGGGGAAGACTAACCCTAGTCAGTAATCGCATTCATTAAAACTTCTGTTAAACTCATTTCTTCTAACTCATCTAAAGTCACAGTATCGCAAATATCAAATTTAGCTCCTACACTTTGTAACTGGTCATCGAGAGTTTTGAGAAACTTTGTAGCTTGCGGATCTGTACCTACTTGAATTAGAGAAATTGCTAATTCCTCATCTTTATCCATTTTGCGAGAGGCCTTAATAACTACTTCAAAAACTGCTTTCCGATCATCCGGTTCGCCATCAGTAATCACTAGAATAGTTTCACCATTCGGTTTGGCTTGACCAGATGCTTTACGTTGAAAATATTGATTAGTAGCATCTAAAAGCACTCCAGCTAAATTGGTTGCACCAACAGGATCATTTTCTTGAAATATTTGGGCAACCTTTGCTGCTGTCACATTTTCGTATCGTTTAAATCTACCGGAAAATACATAAACAGTAATACCATCTGGGTCAAATTCCTCACACTTTCTGGCTAAGGCTATGGTAGATTCTTGGGCTATTTCCCATCTGGTTTTTCCACCCCGTTGATCTCGAGTTGACATGCTCCCACTTTTATCAATGATTAGTGTATAGTCGCGATCGTTTAACATATTTCACTCTAAATATTAGGTTACTCTTATTTTATCTGTTATCTAGCATTTTTGCGCAAGGAGAGGGGATCCTAATTCTCGGTTAGAAAAACGGGATAAATTTAAACCACAGTAGTACATGGATATCCTTCGGTGAGAGAACAGGATGGAGGCATAACGGATATTAGCTATCTTATAATAGTATTATAAGTCCTTATTATGATGATTTATGGTCACTTTACGCACCAAAGGGTCAACTACCATTACTGGGAGGTTGGGAACAATGGGGTTGTGAAGTGGGGATATTTTTCCCTCCCTTGCATAGTTTACCTAGTCTTACCTCTCTCGAATAAGGGAGTTTATTCCCTGTAGGAGATTACACTTTTTGCCTGTGGAACAGTACTGAAAGTAAATCAACACAACATGGATCTCCCGTCGGGAGTGCAATGCGATCGCCCGTTTGAAATGCTTCGCGAGATCCCGTAGGGAGTGCTTCGCAATCGCTTGGTAAAAAGGTGTAAAATAGGGGAAATGCAATCGCCTACCAAAAACCATCCTCCATGGTGTATTTAACTGAAAACTGAATTAACTCCATATAACAACCATGTACAAAACATTTATAAAAGCAATATCTATTACCTGTGCTACCGTGTCCATAGTTGTGCTTACATCTCCACAGACCTTATAACAAAACATAAATAGCATTCAGAACCTAGCCAAAAAAGCAACTGTTCAAATCAACACTGATGCTAACCCTGGTGGATCTGGTGTAATTATCCAAAAGCAAGGAGGGATCTACACCGTACTGACTGCTAACCATGTGGTCTGTGAAAACTTAGGTACTACAGAAATTCGTTGCCGAACTGATTTCAATTACACCATCAGAACTTACGATGGTAGTGAGCATGCAATTAAACACAGACAGAGTCTACAAAAAACTGTTAATGACCCAGACCTAGCTATAGTAACATTTGAGTCTCAACAAGACTATGAAGTTGCACCCATCAGGAATTTTGATGACGTGCAAATACAGTCAGATATTTTGGTTGCAGGGTTTCCCACTATTTTTGGCAGGGTAGGCAAAAATAGGATTTTTACTGTTACTAATGGCAAGGTAGTAGGTTTTATTCCAGATCCACCCAAAGGATATGGACTTGTTTACAACGCTACTACTTTTATTGGTAATAGTGGTGGGCCAGTATTTGATAGCAGTGGAAATGTTATTGGAATTCATGGATTAGCAGATACTGATGGTGTAGAAATCGATAACAAAAACCAATCAGAAACGAGAAATGGGTTAAAACCAAATGTTTCCATAATCAGAAAACTAATCAATCCACAGATAGAATCAGGAACCTCTTTTATACAAAAAACAGGTTTTAATGCTGGTATACCAATTAACATATTTTTGTCTGTGACAGCAGATGCTGGGTTACAGCTACCCAATGTAAAGAGTCCGGTTGTTATTGCACCAGGAAAAACTGACCAAGTTGCTATTTCTCCTTTAGTTCCCTCTGACAGGGAAGCTACTATACCTTTCTCATCATCACCAAGTAGTGATTCTACTGACAAGGTTAATAGCAATGTGGCAATAGCCCCAAAAATAGTTCCAAATGTAAATGATGCTCTGTCCTACATTGCTAGGGGAATAGCCCTCTATGAATTAGGAGATAAACAGGGTGCTATTGTTGATTACAATCAAGCTATTAAAATTGACCCTAATTATGCTAATGCCTACATTGCTAAGGGAGTAGCCCGCAGTGATTTAGGAGATAAACAGGGTGGGATAGATGATTACAATCAAGCTATCCAGATTAATCATAATTATGCTAAAGCCTACTACAACAGGGGAAATGCTCGCAGTAATTTAGGAGATAAAAAGCGTGCAATAAGTGATTTCCAAACCGCTGCACGACTGTATCAGCAACAGGGTAAACAGAACGATTATCAAGATGCTTTAAATAGAATTTGCCGAATCCTGTCAATATGCCATGATAACAAATTAAATTCCAACATCCTGTCAATATGCCATGATAACAAATTAAATTCCAACCTGGTATTTTAAAAAAGGATTAATTATGCGGTTAAGAAAGTTGACTTCTGCTACAAAGGTGGTAATTAAGTAACAGATCTGACAGACAGCGCAGTCACTCTTGATTCAGGATGCGGTCTAAGTTCAACATTAATATCACCCTACTTGTTGATTATTATCCCTTATTTTTCAACCACTCTAGCAAATTAACCAAAAACACTTGATTATGAATAATCAGCATAACATTCAACCTGTTCCTGAGTTTAACCCTTACTTAGCACTGATTGTTAAAGAGAGATTACGTCAAGCCCGCCGCAGTTTTGATTTTGCCCTAATTGCTACTGCCTTATCTTTTGGTATCAGTCTTGTAGGTGCTGGGTGCTTGCTCACCAATAAAGTATCAGAAGGTGCTGTAACCACAGCCGTCGGACTTGTAGCTAGTATGGGCTATATGCGGATAGCCAAAGACGCAAACAACCGTTTAGATAAAATTGCAGATGATTTGGATGTGGCCATCCCTAGATGAACTATCTTTTAAAAAGCAGCTGATTATTAGTGTTACCAATATTAATGAAGGATCCACAGATCTAACCGTATCAACTACTAACATTGTGTAAAACTAAGCAAGTGGAACAGTGGTGGGCAACTTCTCTACCACTGACCCGGATGCTGGAAACACCTTCACCTATAGCCTAGTTACGGGAACATGCTCTACTGATAATAATACCTTTATCATATAAAAGCTATTAAATAGGGGTTGCTGAAAAAGTTGAGAATAAACCTAATGAAAATTGGCTCAGTGGTCATGCAAGAAAAAAAGATAAGTTTTCCTCATCGAAATTTACGAAGTAATTAACTTTACTAATCAAACAAGGTAAAAAAGATGTAATTCCCAAAAATTGACACAAAAATCCTCCAAACCCCCTTGATAATATTCTGCAAAGGTTCATGACCAAAAAGCACACAGCAATGGAAGTTAAGGAGGTATTACAGCAGTTTTCATCTATTTAAACCAGATTTTGATTACCTTCTCCCTTTGCGCGAAACAAAAACCGTGGTTCATTTACCTGAAATTCGCTGTAGGTAATTTAGACATAACTCTATCCAGGCTAAATCTCCGTTTACCTTGCCCAAATTTCCCCTCAATATGGTTACGAATCCCTTCGTCTTCTCTTGCTTGTTTCTTCATCGAAGGAGTGACATTTTTGGGTGGTCTTCCTAATGGGGAACCACTAATTCTAATCCCCCTTTCTTGACACCAACTTCTATTCTCCCTAGTTCTGTAAATTGGCTCTTGCGTAGATTTTATGGAGAGAAAGTAAATTAACAGAAATTAATAGTTGACAATTTTTAGAATCGAGAGCTGAAATACAATAGACACAAAAGTTTACAGATTTTTATGTATGTCTAAATACCGGAAGTGATATAGTTAGAGATATACAAATCAAGAATTGACAAGGGTGGTTATGAAATTTCCTATAGAGCAAATCCTCAATCTACCAGAAAAGTATTAGATTGCCAAGAAATAGAAGGCGCAGGAATAATCATTACAATTGAGAAGGCAGTCAACCATTGTACCTGCCCTAATTGTGGACATATTACCCATAGTATACACCAAAAACACTGGTGAATGATACATGATTTACCGTGGAGTGAAAAGCCAGTGTTTTTAAAAATAAATCGTCGTCAATTTAAATGTCATAAGTGTAAAAAAGTGTTTAGTGAAAAACTAGACTTTGTGGACAAAAGTAAAGGATATACAAAAAGATTAGCTACTAACATAGTGGAACAAGTATTGAATAGTAACATTCATAGTGTCGCCAAAAGAAACGACCTCAGTGATGAAGAAGTAGAATCAATGTTAAAAAGGCAAGTAGCGCAAATACAGAAGATAAATTTAAGAGGAGTGAAAAGGTTAGGGATAGATGAAATAGCCTTGGTCAAAGGACAAGGAAACTATTTAGCAGTGTTGGTAGATTTAGATACTCGAAAACCTATCGAAATAGTGAAAACAAGAAGGATAGAAGATATACGTGAAGTCCTTATAGGGTGGGGATTAGAGTCCCTGGAGCAAATACAAGAAGTGAGTATTGATATGTGGTCTCCTTACAAAAGTTTAGTAGAAGAATTAATGCCCAATGCTAATATAACAGCAGATAGATTTCATGTAATGAAACAGGTAAATGATGAATTAGATAATATGCGTAAAACAGAGAAGAAAGCAGCAACATCTTTACCAAATGAATCAGAAAAAAAGAGAATATTAGCTGGATTAAATAAAGGTAAATATAGCCTAATTAAAAATGAAGACTCACTCAACGAAGAACTAAAAGAACGTTTAAAATCAGTCCAGTCAGTTTCTCCCACTCTAGCCAAGATGCACTGCTTGAAAGAAAAATTCAGAGAAATATTTGAACGCTCCACAAATTGGGGAGACAGCATCATTGATTTATTAGATTGGATGCACGATGCCAAGTCTTTTTTCCCAAAAACTATTGGGACTATGATTAGATGGTTTGGAGAAATAGTCGGTTATTTTGATGGCAGAACTACGAGTGGTATTGTAGAAGGTATTAATAATAAACTCAAGTTGATTAAACGACTGGGATATGGATTTCGTAACTTCAACAATTTTCGTCTACGCAGTTTATTACACTGCCACTTTTCTATTAATTGTCCATAAAACAGGCGCAAGAACCAGAAAAACTAGCTGCTTATCTACGTTCCCTTGGGATTGACCCGGAGAAAATATAAAATCCTTCTGCTAAATATAATGCGGGTTGGGTTCCAAACTATCAGATATTTCCCCGGTCAAAAAAAACAACACGAAACCAAAAACAGTTGCTAAAATTAGGTTAAATCCCCCTAGCTGAGGGCAAAAATGAACCCCGTACCCCCCC